>NZ_JARPLC010000144.1:0-10631 GCF_032350395.1 Limnospira sp. PMC 289.06 | reverse complement strand
AATGATGCCATGGATTCTGTTCTCAAGGCTGCGTCCTAACCGTATTGACTAGTGCTATAGCAAAATGCTCTTACCGTGAACCATGATTACCTATTGTCCAAAATTCGATGTCCAAGCAGCCTGAAGAAAGACCTGAAACAATGGTTGAAAGCGGGTGTGCTAGACAATGGCGTATTCGAGGATACGGAAGCAGGGACACCACAAGGAGGGGTAATAAGTCCAATACTCGCCAATATCGCACTGGATGGGATGGCTAGGTTAGTAGAAATAATGTATCCACAAGGAACTAATAATAAACCTTTTGCAAGGTTAGTAATATACGCCGATAATTTTGTAGTCATATCCAAAGACCTAAGAATCATTGAACAGTGCAAAACTGCAATTTCCGAATGGTTAAAACCGGTGGGGCTAGAAATCAAACCTGAAAAGACAAGAGTGTGTCATACACTAAAACCCATACAATATGAAGGTAAAACAGAAGAACAAGGATTTGATTTCCTAGGTTTCAACATCAGGCAATACCCGGCAGGAAGACATAAAGCTGGCAAGATAAACCAAAACGCAGTCAAAGAGTTCCTGACTCACATCAAACCCAGCAAGAAAGCAGTTAAAGCCCACACAGAAGTGATAAAGGGTGTAATCAAACGACATAAAACCGCACCCAAATCAACCCTGATAAGTAAGCTAAACCCAATCATAAGAGGGTGGACAAATTATTATTCAGGGGTCGTCTCAACCGAGACCTTCAATAAGCTAGACTACACAATCTGGCTAATGTTACGGGCATGGACAGATTCAAGATGCGGAAAGGCAAGTCACGATAAACTGAGGAAATACTTTAGACCGGGAACGGTCAAACTCAGTAACGGGAAAGAAAGGCATGAAACTTGGTTATTCAAAGCCGAGGATGGATTAACACTATGGAAACACAGTTACACTCCGATTGTCAGACACACCCTAATTCGCCCTGACGCAACACCATACGACGGAAACTGGACTTACTGGGCAACCAGGAAAGGACAAGCAATTGACACACCGACAAGGGTAGCCAAACTACTCAAAAAGCAAAAAGGCAGGTGTACCTGGTGCGGGCAATACTTTACCCCATCAGACCTAGTTGAAGTAGACCACATACATCCCAGAAGCCAAGGCGGAAAGGATGAATACAAGAACCTTCAACTGTTACACCGCCACACCCGCGATGATAAAACAGCCCTCGATGAGGAGCGAATGCTGTACTCTTAACAAAGAGACAATCGGACTAGGAGCCGTGTGAAGGGAAACTTTCAAGCACGGTTCTGAATGGGAGGGGTAGGCTGTGAAGTTTATCTCGACCCCTAATCATGGTAAATATTGAAGTGTTATGGTTGACTCATGCGAGGAAATTAGGGGGGTTATTTATAGCAATAGTCAATACGGTTAGGACGCAGCCTTGAGAACAGAATCCATGGCATCATCGAGAGAATCAAACTGCTCACGTGCAATGGCGAATGCGGGCTTTCAACCACGACCAACATTTCTCTATCTTGTTGAGGTCTGGCGAATAAGGCGGAAGATAGAGTAAACGGCATTGAGCTGCCTCCACCAGTTCAGCCTGCCGCCCCCCTTTATGAAACGTTGCATTGTCCAATACTAGAGTCTGACCTGGCTTCAATGTTGGAATTATATATTTTAAATAACCTCGTGATTGTTAAGGATAAAGAATCAGTTAAAATTGAGTTTCTTACTTGATGATTAGTTCTCTGGGTAATTTATTGAAAGAAAGCCGCTCATTTTCGACATCAACATAGATGGTATTTCCATCATTAAACTCTCCCCGAAGAATGCCTTTGGCAATTTGTGTTTCTAGTTCCTGTTGAATAGCTCGTTTGAGGGGACGGGCTCCATAAACGGGGTCAAAACCGACATCAGCTAGGTAGTCCAGGGCGCTCTCAGACAATTTTAAGGACATTTTATGCTGCTCTAGGCGCTGAGAAAGATTGCCTAATTGTAGGAGGACAATTTCGCGCAATTGGTGGGGTTTGAGAGAGTGGAAAATAATAATTTCATCAATGCGATTAAGAAACTCTGGACGAAAAGCCGATCGCATAGAATCCATAACCCGGTGACGCATTTCCTCATAGCGAGAATCATCGCCAGCAATATCCAAAATATACTGCGACCCAATGTTACTGGTCATAATAATGATAGTATTTTTGAAATCGACAGTACGACCTTGAGAATCGGTAACTCGACCATCATCAAGGATCTGAAGCATGACATTAAAGACATCAGGATGAGCCTTTTCTATCTCATCAAAGAGAATAACAGCATAGGGACGGCGGCGGATAGCCTCAGTGAGTTGTCCTCCGTCGTCATAACCGACATATCCGGGAGGGGCTCCCAAAAGGCGGGAAACGGAATGTTTCTCCATGTATTCAGACATATCAATACGAACGATCGCCTCTTCGGTGTCAAATAGGTAGGAGGCTAAAGCCTTAGCTAGTTCAGTTTTACCGACTCCCGTTGGTCCGAGGAAGATAAAACTAGCGACGGGTCGGTTAGGGTCTGACAGACCAGCGCGCGATCGCTGAATAGAGTCAGCGACGGCTGTTACAGCTTCATCCTGTCCCACTACCCGTTGATGTAACTCATCTTCTAAATGCAGTAATTTCTCCTTCTCAGATTCGACTAATTTACTAATAGGAATCCCCGTCCACTTAGAGATAATTTCAGCAATATCAGACTCGGTTACTTCTTCCCGGAGGAGAGTTTTCCCTCCGGTTTGAGTATCTTGTAATTGTGACTCAGCTTGATGGAGTTGTTTTTTGAGAGCTTCCATGGTCCCATATTTCAACTCAGCAGCGCGGTTGAGATCATAATTACGTTCCGCTTGTTGAATTTCAATGTTAACCCGATCAATCTCTTCTTTGAGGGACTGAATATGGGTAATTGTATTTTTTTCCGACTCCCACTGAGCGCTGAGGGTGCGTTGTTCTTCCTTCAGGTTGGCTAAGTCTTTTTCCAGTCGTTCTAACCTTTCTTGGGAGGCGGTATCACTCTCTTTTTGCAAAGACAGTCTTTCCATTTCTAATTGGAGGATTTTCCGGTCGATTTCGTCTAGTTCCTCCGGCTTAGAAGTGATTTCCATTTTCAACTTAGCAGCGGCTTCGTCTACCAAGTCGATCGCCTTATCAGGAAGGAAGCGATCGCTAATATAGCGAGTAGACAGAGTAGCCGCCGCCACCAAAGAACTATCAGAAATCTTCACCCCATGATGAACCTCATAGCGTTCTTTCAAGCCTCGTAAAATCGAGATCGTATCAACCACATTAGGCTGATCAACATAAACCTGCTGAAAACGCCGCTCTAAGGCTGCATCTTTCTCAATATACTTACGATATTCATCTAAAGTAGTCGCACCGATACAGCGCAACTCACCCCGTGCTAACATAGGTTTCAGGAGGTTTCCCGCATCCATAGCTCCTTGGGTAGCTCCCGCACCAACAACGGTGTGAATCTCATCAATAAATAGGATTATTTTACCTTCAGAGTCGGTGACTTCTTTAAGAACTGCTTTCAAGCGTTCTTCAAATTCTCCCCGAAACTTAGCACCAGCAATAAGTGCGCCCATATCTAGTGCTATTAGTTTTCTTTCTTGGAGAGATTGAGGCACATCTCCCGCGATAATACGTTGAGCCAATCCTTCTGCGATCGCCGTTTTTCCAACTCCTGGTTCCCCAATTAAAACCGGATTATTTTTAGTCCGCCGACTCAAAATTTGAATAGTACGGCGGATTTCTTCATCCCGACCAATTACCGGGTCTAATTTCCCCATACGCGCCGCTTCAGTTAAATCGCGTCCATATTTCTCCAAGGCTTCATATTTGCCTTCCGGGTTCTGATCTGTCACAGTTTGATTTCCTCGAATTTGGGTAATAATTTGTTGAAGTTTCGCTTCATCTAGTCGAAATTCTTGATAGAGAGTTTTACCAAATCTAGCATCTTTAGCGTAAGCCAATAACAGATGTTCAACGGATATATATTCATCTCCATATTGTTGGCGGTAGGCTTCAGCGTTGTCTAACAGCGTATCTAAAGTGCGACCTAAATATACGTTGGTGCTGTTTCCTTTAATTTTCGGTTGACGATTAATAAAGTTTTCCGTACTTTCCCGGACCTTAGCTACTGATATTCCCGCTTTATTAAATAAACTATTGGCGAGTCCATCTTGCTCTAGCAAGGCTTTCATCAAATGCTCAGTTTCGATTTGTTGTTGTTGAGCCTGTTTGACTATATCGGGAGTTTGTGCTAAGGCTTGCCATGCTTTTTCTGTAAATTTACTCGGATCTGTGGGTTGCATAATTTCTAACCTCCTATACTGATTTTATCTCATAATTGACTGCTATTAACCATGGGGGACCTTTGGCGGAAGATTTTGATAAGAATGCCATCATTTTCTCAAGGTTTTAGTCTGTCCGACTATTTATAGACTTTAGCTTAATTGACTAGGGGCATTAGTTCTCTATTCCTAACCTTCGGGGTACGGATCACCGAAGTGATCAGCAGAGCTATGGTGGCTACAAATACTGACCAGAGACGTGGACTGGTAGCCAAACTACAAAGGTTGAGCCTACTCCTTCACGACTTTTTACATAAATGCCGCCGCCTAAAATCTCACAAAGTCGTTGGCTGATGGCGAGTCCTAAACCCGTGCCACCAAATCGTTTAGTTGTGGAAGCGTCAGCTTGGATAAAGGCTTTAAAAATGTGTTGAACTTGTTCTTGATTCATGCCAATTCCTGTGTCTTTGACTTGAAAAACCAAATACTGAGTTTTAGCACTGGCAAATCTTTCAGCATTGGAGGTGTCTTTTTTCCACTCATTGGGAATTTTGGTAACTCGCTGAACTTGCAGGGTAATGGTTCCTTTATCGGTAAATTTGGAAGCATTACTCAATAGGTTTAATAGCACTTGTCTAACTTTGGGTAGGTCGGCATACATGGTGCCGAGGTCTTTGGCTGTTTTGACTTTGAGAGCGTTCTGATTTTTTTCGGTTAGGGGGGTGGCGGTGGCTACCACATCATCAATTAATTGTTGCACGGCAAAATCTTCGAGATACAGGGTGACATGACCGGCTTCGATTTTGGAGATGTCGAGAATATCACTAATCATGTCTAAGAGGTGTTTTCCTGCGGTTTGAATCCTCTCTAAATCGGGTAAAAAATCATCGTAGCCTAAATCTTTTGATTCTTCGTGAAGCATTTCACTATAGCCAATAATGGCGTTTAGGGGGGTGCGAAGTTCATGGCTCATGTTGGCTAAAAATACACTTTTTGAACGGTTGGCTGCTTCGGCGGCAATTTTGGCTTTTTGGAGTTCTTCGGTATATTGTGCGACTCGTTTAATTAGTTGGTTAAGGGTGGTTGTGAGTTTGCCGATTTCTGTGTTTTGGTCTTCGGTTAGGGGAATTCTTAGGGCAAAATCGGAATCTTCTCCTACTTGATCGGCAATGCTAATCATTTGTTCAATGGGATCGGCGATCGCTTGACCTGTATATTTGGCTAGTAACCAACCTAAAACTATAGCGGTTAATAAACTTATTAATATAATGTTACGAGCGATACTTTGTCCGGTTTGTAATTCAACTAAGGCTAAGTCGGCGCGATCGCGAAAATTGACCGCTAACTGCAATGCTTCCCCAGATAAATTATAGAGGTTAGTGGCAGCCGGGCTGTTGTTGAAGTTGTTTAATGACTGTTGGAGGATTTGTTGATTTTCTGGGCTGTTGTTCCCGGTTTCTGTTGCTTGAAATATCCGGTTGATTTCCTCTGTATAGATGGCGATCGCACTGCTATAATCCTGCAAAATTTCTTGTAATCTTTGATAGTCTGGCTGGATTTTAGGGTCCGTGGTGCTAGGCACTTCCTGCCAATTGTTCAGAGCCAGTTGTAATTGAAAAATTTCTGACCTAATTTGGGAAATTATGATTAAGATTTTGTCGGGGTTGTTGATATTATTAACCAGCTTTTTTTGCTGGTCTTTGAGGTCAAAAATATTCGTATCTAAGTTAATTAAAAAATGGGCTTGGTTGTGATTAATCTTAAACTGTTTATTACTGTTATTGGTGAGAACTGTGTTAACTACAAATCCGGTTAACACCCCCCCGACGGCTACACCGAGAACAATCATATAGCCACTACTAATTTTTTGCCGAATTCCCAAATTATTGAAAAACGGCAGAGACAACCCCCAAGGAGTTAGGGTATTTGAAGAATTGGGTTTGGGTGAGGTTTGAGGCATCCGTTGCTTTACAATTAGCCAGGAAGGTCTACAAAATACCAGGCGTAACCCTCGGTTCTGATGGCTGTCAGAATTTTAGATTTTGGGGATGTCTGATATTATTATCGGTATCTATAATTCAGGCGGCACATTCAGGATCAAGTTGAGCAGAAGGTGAGAACCTACTGGACAAGTATTCTAGCATTTTAATAAGTCAATTTTGAGCAACCTTTGATAAACTTAATGAAGTTGAGAGATGCACGCTCAACAGTGTGCATGGGTCAAGGAACTTTGATAGTCCCCAGGCTATCTGCAAATTTTGGTTTTGGCATGGTGATGGCGCTAGGGGTACACTAGAAGTAAATTTAGTGAATGACGGGTAATTGTCCATGAAACTATTTGATCAAATTGTCGGTGCATTGAATAACCCAGCACTGCAAGCCAACACTAACCAAATTAATGATCTCATAAATACGGCACAACAGCTAGGGGTTAACTTTGGTGGGTCTCCGGAAACCACCCAGGCGGTGATGTCTGTGGTGGGGGACTATGTGCGATCGGCACTCAAGGAAAAGTGCAACCAGGAAGGCAAGGAGTCAGTACAATCCTTTGTTAATCAGTATAGTGGTATCCAAGCGAATCCTGCTGTGCTACAATTGCTATTTTCTCCCCAAACGCAAAATCGACTGATTGAAGCGGTCGAACAGCGCACCGGAGTTAATGCTCAGACTATTAGAAGTTTGCTGCCCCTATTGGTTCCTGTGGTTTTGAACTTTTTGCAAACTGGGACTAATAGCCAAGATCCACAAAAAGGCGAAAATCCGGTTTTGACGAGTTTCTTAGATAGTACCGGTGATGGAGAGGCTGATATTGCGGGTGTGCTGCGACTAGCTAGTAGCTTTTTTAAGCGCTAATCTGATAATTGGTCTAATGATATGGTGATTGAATGGTTACGGTTTAAGGTTCCCCCAACACTGTGGGAAGCCTTTATTCAGAAGGATGAACAGGTTTGGACGGAAGGACTGAAGCAGTTTCCGGGTTTTATTGGTAAGGAAACTTGGGTTGACCCCAAACTCGAAGAGGTGATCCTAGTAATTCGCTGGGAAACTCGCGAACAGTGGAAATCCATTCCCACAGAAGCCTTAGAAAAGCTAGACCTAGCGATGGGTGATCTGAAAATGCCGATTATTGAAAGCTATGAGTATCAGGTGCGTAAGTTCCTACATTAAGGATTGAGGAAGATTAGCTGAATTTGTCAATGAGGGCAAACATAAGGTTAAGGGTCAGTAAACCTACCCCAATCAGGAGTCCGATAAACGTGGCAATACTCAAAAATGGACGAATTTTGGCGAATCCCTGGTTTTGTTTTGGTTCCATAAAACGGATAACTCCTGCTAGGCAACATATCGGACAATTACGGATTAGACTGGGATTATAACATAATTGCTTGTAGCATAATCGACCTGCTCACTTTTAACCTAAATTGAAATCATGGCTATGTTTTCTCCGATTTCTCACCCAAATCAATCTGTACTTAACCATAATCACAGTGCTGCCATGCCCAAACCTAATTCGTCAGAGTCTGATCTGTTAGCCTCGTCTTTACCTCAGCGCCACTGGTTGGAGTGGGCAGAATATATTTCTTTGGCAAGTTCTGCTATTGGGTCGGTGGTGGTGGCGCTTTCGGGTCAGGCTTTCTATGGGGTTGCGCCTCTGACTGTGGCTCTCTCTCTTAATGTTGCTAACCGACATCGCCTACAACAGTCTATGGGGGAAACTCAGGCTGATGTGGTTGAGGTTAGGGAGTCGGTGGAGGTTTTGGAACAAAAGGCGGTGCGGGCAATTTTGGGGTTGCGCCAACAACTAAGGGGAGATATTGAGGCACTACAAAGCCAATTACCAGAGCCTGTAAGTGAGGATGAATTGATGAGGGTTCGTGGGTCAAAACAGGTGGCTGTGTTAACGGAGTCTGTGGCTTCGTTTCAGAGTGAAATGTCTCAGGCTTTGGATGAGATGGAACAGCAGTTTCACCAGGAAATTGCCCCTTTACAGGGTAGTGTGATTGAGTTACAAAATGCGATCGCATTATTACAAAATCAACAGGGTAAATTGACAACTCCTGTTCAGCGGCAGGCGGGTGATGTGTCTCAAATTCAGGCTGAAATAGAACGCATATCTAATGAAAACGAGACAATTATTAAACCTCATATAAAACGTTTGCTTTTGGTAGTTAAACAAATGCAAAAAACTGAGAGTAATAATTATTTACCTCGTCCACCCAAACCCAATTCTAATAATAAGAATTAGCTGGCAATATGACATTAACAATAAAGCCGAGAAAAATTCTCTTAGATACTGACCCAGGTGGGGATGATGTGTTCGCTTTGCTATGGTTGCAAAGTTTGGTTAGCCAAGGTATGGCTGAATTGGTGGCGGTGACAACTGCAGAAGGAAATGTGGAGGCTCAACGCACTTTTACCACGGCTAGTCAGGTTCTGGCTTGGACTGGAATGGATGGGGTGACGGTGGGTCGTGGGGTGATGGGGGTTAATTCTTTGGTGGGAAATGCTAGTCATATTCACGGGGATGATGGTATCGGGAATTTGTCGGATACTTTACCGCCGCCTACCCATAATTTTGAGGAGGCTTTGGGTTCGCCACAGGTGATTATTGACTGTTTAGAAAAATATCCAGGGGAAATTACTATAGCAGCGATCGCCCCTTTAACTAATTTAGCCGCCGCAGAACAAATACGCCCAGGTATTCTCAAGTTAGCGCGGGAAATTGTGATTATGGGGGGTTCTTTTCATTTGGGGGGAAATGTTACCCCCCATGGAGAGTTTAATATTATTTATAACCCGGAAGCGGCGGCTACTGTTTTCGCCAGTCGCCATGATTTGGTGATGATTTCCTTAGATGTTACCCAGCATTTAATTTTCACCCCAGAAATTAGCGATCGCATAGCCGCAGTTAATCCCCAAAGTGCGATCGCAAAATTTATGGTTGGTTTGGTGAAGTTCATGATCACAACAGCTTTAAAAAACCGTCGCACTCGTGGTATTCCTGGTTTTTTAGTGCATGATGCGGCTACCATAGCTTATATATTCTACCCGGAATTATTCAAGTTTTACCGGGCTCAGGTTGAGATAGAAACCCAAGGACTCTCAACTCGCGGTCTAACTTGGTTTGAGCGCACCCATAAACCCAAATTAGATGTTAATAGCTGGGTGATCTCAGAAGTGGATTCTGAGATGTTTTTTGCCATTTTAGTTGAAGATTTAAAACCATTAATAATGGACAATTGATAATTGATAATTAATTACCGATTACCGATTGCCCATTGCCGATTATCGATTTTTGAAAGGATTAATTTTCGTCGCTGAGAATTTGAGGAACTCGGAAGAAATCCCCATCAGGTTCTGGGGCGGCGGCGAGTAAAGCGTCGCGATTTTGATAGGGTTCAAGTTGATCAGGACGGGTGATATTGCTGACATCGATCGCCCGCATAGTAGGGGCGACTTTTTCGGTATCCAGCTCCTTGAGTTGTTCAAAGTAATCCAAAATACCATTCAATTCCTTAGTAAACTTTTCCTCTTCCGAGGGCTGTAGTTGTAAGCGAGCTAAGTGAGCCACTTTGCGGACTTCTTCGCGGTCAATCATGCTGGTAATCAAACTCCTATTTAGAAGTAAACATCAATATCACTGCGGCCTGTTGTTTTCAGCCAGTTTTGAGCTTCAATGTAGTTATTAGGAGCGAGACGAATAGCCCGTTTCCAGTATTCTGCGGCTTCCCGATAGGCTTGTTCTGCGGCATCGGGATCTCCGGCTTCTTTGGCGCGATCGCCGCGATAGTGGAAAATAACAGCAATATTATTGAGAGCCTGGGGAAGGCGGGGGTTGAGTTCAATTGCTTGATGGTAATAATCTAGAGCTTGGTCATGTTCGCCGTTGCTGGTATGAATCAAACCAATGTTATAGAGGATATAACTGCGATCGTTAGGATCTTGTTCAAGTTTGAGAGCCTCATAATAGTTTTCGAGAGCTTCTGCATATTCTCCATCAGCTTGAGCCGACATTCCATCGCGATAGTAGGCGAAGGCTTCTTTTGCCTCCCGGCTGGTAGGTAGCATTTTCAGAAGCATATCAGCCGCGACCGTAAAAGTCTTATCAATGAAATTATCGTTACGTTGAGTTCTGGGCATATTATTAGGAATCTCCACAGTAGGGGGGCGATCGCTTGGAGTTACCGCATCAGGGGCAAAACCAATATTAAGTTTACACCTTCGTTAATTGCTAGAGCAATCTAACCGGGTATTCTATTAGGGGTCGAGATAGACCTCACGGTCTACCCCTCCCATTCAGCAGCAGAAC
>NZ_JARPLC010000143.1:6465-10687 GCF_032350395.1 Limnospira sp. PMC 289.06 | reverse complement strand
CCAGGCGGTTATTTCGGGTATTGCAACCCTATTTCATGCCTGAACGTCTCGCACTTATTTATAGAGCATAGCATAAATTTATTTTCAAGCTCTTATTTCTCCTTCATCTTTACCAAAATTAACTTTTGTTCCTAAAGCTAAAGTTACACTTCTACCGGGTTCTACCTCTTTGATTGAATTATTAACATTAGCTACCCACTTTTCATCTGAAAGATTTTTTAATCCCCAAACATTTGGCTGAGTGGGATGTTGGATTACTTCTGCGATCGGATTTGAAAAATCATATCGTTTTTGATCATCAACATGATGCGGGAAAATCTTAGTGTTGTTATTGAGCATAATAATGTTCTTCTTAAATCTAATTCTGGGTGGGATAGCTAAATGGCTTTCACAAGACCAGCATTTTCCTGGATCGCCACTAGATGATTTGAGTTTGTCTAAATCGTAAAAATTTTCAGATCCACAGTTACTACAGTAAAAAATAGAATCTCGCAATCTAATCATTTCTCCTCGCCATATACTTTCTGCTATTCTGCCATTTTCTGGATCTCGAAGACCTTGAGTAAAAGCTTTAGTAAATAAGTCACGAAAGAATTTAGGATAAATTTGCCAAAAGGCAAGAGCATTATCTCCACATTCTCCTGTTTCATCAATATCTTTGGAGAGAGCTTCATTAGATGTATCATCTGTATCAAAAATGAAAACTGGCTCTTCTCCAAATATTTTTCTCCGCGCTGCTAAATCCCAACATTTAATTTGGAGCATTTTTTTTCCACAAAGCGGGTGATGAACATGAAATAAATAAAACAGAAGTACCGCTAGAGAATAAAGGTCGGTAAAACTACTAGGATGGGACTTGCCTATTACAATCTCGGGAGCCATAAAATCAGGAGTCCCTCCAATCATACCGGGCTTGCCATTAATATCTACATTATCATTATCACAAATTCTTACTTCTCCTGTATCTGGGTCAAAAAAAACATTTCCAAATGAAATATCCCGGTAACATAATCCTTTTGAGTGGAGCTGATAATAACTATTTGACAACTCAAAACCTGCTGTTGCTAGTGCATGAAAACTGGGCTCTACTTGCCTTTTCATCATATCTACCACGCCTTTAAATCGGCTTTCTCGAAGTGGCATAATATAACCATAAGTTTCAGGGATATCTGGTATGTTTACTATCTCTAATGGCCACAAAAATCTGTCAGTCGGTATTCCCAACTTTATAGCTTCTTCTAATCTACTTTTTTGCTTATCATCTTGATTTATCCATTCTGGGAAATACCATTTCAAAGCTAAAATTTTATCTTTTAAATTGACTTGATATACTTCTCCCTGTGTTCCTCCTCCAAGAAATTTTTCAACTTTGCCTTGTGTATTGGATTGAACTGTAAAAAAAACTTGCCCATTTTTAAGTAGTTGACTCATTTTATTACTCCTGATTTATTACTTGATTGTGGCACAAATTATTGGATTTATTTTGATGTAGCCGCTTAATAATCCCTAGTGTAATATCATCGCCACTTCCTTGTTCAGAAGCACTTTTCAAAAAATTTTCTAATTGATTTTCTAACTCAATGAGGTTATTAGAATAAGTCATTTCCCAGTAGTCTTTTCCAATTTTTATAAAATCTTCCTCTGTTCGGAAAGAGTTAGAATATCCATCAGTTGAAGCCAATACTAACTCTGGCATTCTCTCTGGATAAGGAACTAATCTAACTTGAAACTCTTTCCAAGCATCTGGTAAACAAAGAGAAGTTGTTTGATTTCCTAAAAATCTTTTGTCTAAGCGTAAAGGTCTTTCTGTTCTTCCCTGTTCATCAACGCAAAGAATATCACCGTCGCCCAGTTGAATATATAAGATAAAAAAATCAGTAACTACAATAGATAGCAAGGTTGTTCCATAGGCAATAAATGGATTTTTTTCAACTTGTTCTCGCTGTTGAATTCCTTCTTGATTTTTCAATTTTATCCACTCTTCATCTGTAAAAGGATGTTCTGAAAAATTTTTCTGAACTTCTGATTTCCAATTTTTAATTAGTTCCTTTGGCAAATCTAGTTCAGCTATTTGTTTAATGGATGCTAAATTTTGCACTAAATCAGTTTTGGAAATCTCAGTTAAGAAATCCTGTAACGTTTGTTTGGCTGAATTAACAGCTAACCTAGAACCTTGGTCACTACGAAAACTTTTAGAACTCCCATGACCATCAGCAACCACTAAAATTAATGAATGGCCTTTTTTTGAGTCTGGCCACCACCCCATAGCATCTTGATTAGGTAAATTATTTCTTACATGGGAAGAACCTCTAACTGTCTTTCCAATAACTTGCCATTCCTGCTTGTTATGATGATTGGACATTTATTTCTCCTTTTACCAAACATCATCTACTGAAGGTGTGCTTGCTGGAACTACACTTGGAATTGGTACAGTCACTGGTGTGTGAGATGAGCTTGAAATTTGGCTAGGTGGTGAAGATGCAGACTGTAAAACCACTGTTGATACCCATTTAATTCTTTCAACTAAAGCTTCTGGATTGTTCGCTTTAAGTGGTCTTAACTCAGAGTGACCAATAAATTTTTGCAACACTTCTTCGTCAGCATCTTTGCCAATAGCTATGGCAATACGCACAGATTTTTTGCCCCAAGGCTGCTTCATGATATCATTCAATCCGGCCTTGAAATCATCGGTAGGCTGACCATCTGAAATTAATACCAGTACAGGAGGTAAAGCCCTTTCTTCCATAGGAGGAACTTTCATTTGTTCTGATAGCATTGATAAAGCTTTGCCCATATCTGTTAGAGCATTCACATTAGCTTCCAAATCTTTCCATTTAAACTCTTCAATTTTTGTCGGACTAGCAATATGCCACTGTGCTCCGTTAGAAAAATTAATAACTCGCACCAAAACCTGAGCATTTGGGTTACTACTAGCTGCCGCTTGCATATGGGGAATAGATTCCCGAATAGCAGCATTTAATGATTGGATTTTACCATCTACCGTCATTGATCCAGAGCAATCACACAGAAATATGAAGTGCAAAGGTCTGGAAGCTATTTCTCCACCCGGTCTTGTAGGCATTCTCGTTTATTTTTGATCGATTCACACTTTCTCTTGGCCTTATCCTAGCATATTTTTTTACTCCGACATGAGCAACTTCAACTGTTTCAGTAAGGCTTCAATTTCGGAACGTTGTTGAGGAGATAGCCTAGCCTTTGAACGTCGGAATTGTTTCGTCATGTCGGATATCTCAGTTTCCAATTGGTCTGGCATTTCTGATACTTTCCTTTCCCTTACCAATTTTTGCACCTGTCTCAAGGTCAAGTTTTGAGCGATCGCCTCTGATAGCAGCGCCAACCGTTCCTTCTCGGACTTTAACTTGGCTATTTCCTTGGCTTTGGTGTAATCAATCTCTCCCTCACCCAGAGCTTTCATGATTTCTGGTGGCAGTTTCAACATAGGTAATTGATTGCTGACGAATGAATCCCAGGACATCCTACCTAGGGAGTCAAATGTGGATTTCACAATTTCGGCTTCTGGTTTACCCATAGCGCTATGGGTAGTTACTTTTTTCTTAGCGTCGTTTTTCATTCGGTGCAGTAGCGATCGCACCTTTTCCACTGAGTCATTTAAGTTGATAGCCAACAGCCGCAAAATCGCCTCGGTTTCTTCAATCGGGTTCAAATCCTCCCGCTGGATATTCTCAGTCAAAGCGCACTGCAAAGCCTCAGCATCGCTCATCTCCTTAACTTGGGCCGGTATCGTCTCAAGTCCCACAATTTGAGCCGCTCGATAGCGACGCTCCCCCGCCACTAACTCGTACTTACCCTTATCAATCGGTCGCACAATCAAATCCTGCAGGATGCCACTGCTTTTAATACTGGCAGCCAGTTTATTGATGCTTTGCTCAGAAAAATACTTTCTCGGTTGCACTTTCGAGATCACGATTTGCTTGATGGGAATTTGACGACGATCGCCAAATGTTCGGATTTGATAGTTTGGTAGAGTTTTCATCGGTCCTTTGGCAGTGCAGTGGTTTTCGGGTTTCCCTAAAATAGTTATCGGCTCGGATCGATAAATTTATGCAATTTAGCACCCGAGTTTCCAGTCATTCTCTCCTTCCCACCCATCAAGGAAAAATGACTAGACAGGCGATCGCCTTTTTTCCCAATTTGAGTAGGTTGGGTGGAGGTCACGAAACCCAACGCCACCATCTCTTAG
>NZ_JARPLC010000143.1:0-6456 GCF_032350395.1 Limnospira sp. PMC 289.06 | reverse complement strand
TCCCCCAATTTGAGTAGGTTGGGTGGAGGTCACGAAACCCAACGCCACCATCTCTTAGTATGACCTTTTTCCCCCAATTTGAGTAGGTTGGGTGGAGGTCACGAAACCCAACGCCACCATCTCTAAATGATGTTGGGTTTCACTGCGTTTCACCCAACCTACATTGCTACTACATTGTTACTCCTCTGCGGTTAGCCGGTAAGCCGCGATTACTGGGGGTAAAGCAGTAAGCATTGCCATCAATCTTATGAATATTCTCACGTAAGAAGCGATCGCAATTTGCTTCAGGAACAATAATCGTTTGATAGAGTCTTCGTCCTGAGAGATTTTCATAATAGGGAATCCAGAGAACCCCTAAATTCCCAAATCCATGCTCAAAATGAAGAGCCTCACCTCTTTTTTGAGCCTCTGCCTCAGTTTTCCAAGCCGACTCCGCAATCTTCGACCTTCAAAATCAGCACTGCGCCAGTTAAGACGGGGATAGGCGAAAGAAGTCTCTATTGTGGCTAAAGTGCCAAATAGTAAGCCTAGAAAAGCCAGGGCAATTTTCTGCATGGGAAAATCCATAAATTTAGATTTCATAGTGTAACTTACGGGGTTAAAGCCTACATTCCAAAAACCGAGAATTTTCCACAATTACACCCCCACAAAAGCCAGGTGCTCTCCCTGAGTCACAGGCTGTGTAACAATGATTTACTGAATTTCCCGAATCACAAGGTAAATGTCCTGGAGGTGCTTGCAAATAAAATATAAAGTTCTGGTAATCCCTCTTATAAGAAGGAGTAATCAACCATCCCAAAGCTGCATATAACCGAAGAGATGCTTGAAAAACTTCACGATTTCGCTCCCCCTCCATTAACCCTTGAAGTTGAGTAGTATTGAATTGCTGTCTCCAAACTTTAAGTTGAACACTATAACCAAAGTTTCCATTTGAGTGCTTCTTCCAAACCTCATCAATTCTCCTCAAATCTGAACAAGAAATTTGAGCAATTTCTTCGGGACGGATTTGTCTTCCTAAATTGCCCCATCTATTACCAACTTGCTTTATTAATTCCCAGTTTTGCTCATCAGCCTTACGCCAGTCTCCCTCCTGTGCAAAGTTTTCTAAACGAGAATACATAGCCTCCACATCCTGTCCTCCTTGGCTCTTTAAAACAGGCAAACTAGACCTGGTTATAAGAACATGGTATTGGCTATCTATTTTTGAATGAGCAGGAAATTGAACCAAAATAAGCAATAAAACAATGATTGATAATCCCCAAAAATAAAAAAAATTTTTGTATTTTATTAACTTCGGGTTGTGCATAGTCATAAGCTGAATGAAGAGTTTTCCAATAATTAAATCAAGGAAAAGTGAAAAATTGATCGATGTCAATTCTAACTTTATCTATTTCTGTACCGTCCGCAATCTGCTGAATGTTGCAAGTCTCTGCAAAAACCCAGTCAGATACCCAAAATAATATCAGAAATACACCCCAATGATTTGCAAATTTTAAAAAACTCATTATTTTCTTTACTCGAACATTCTTTCATAAACTAAGCGTGAAATAATTGGAAAAAATTCCCAATCCTCTCCATAAGCAGCCCCATCGCCAAAGACTGATATAATATAGGCTCTATTTTTAGACCTATGATGAATTAAAGCGACTTCGAGCCGAGAATCATTAGTCCACCCGACTTTTGAATAAAAATCAATCTTTTGTCGATTTTGATAAATTCCTTTTCCTAAAAAACCATCAACTGAATCATATTCCTCGGGCTTCCAAACTTGAGGATTTAAATCTATTTTAAGCAGTGACATTATTTGCATTGATGCAGTTTGAGAAACAGCTTGATAAGTACCAATTTCATACATTAATCTAGACGCATGTCGAGCCGTCATTTGATTACGAATTGGAGGCTGATTATCACCACGCATACGCAGATCCCATCCTTGAGGATAATTCATTCCCAAATAGGGTATGGGAAAATTTTTCTGACTGATATTTATTCCTGAATATCCTGATTTTTGAAAGAAATAATTGACAGAATAGCGTTTATTTAGCCAAGTTTGGTAGTCTTCTGTATGGGAAATAGATGTGGTATCAGTGATAAAATCTACAATTCGGCTAGCTGCTTCATTATCAGATTTTTGGATGAGTTTACAAATAGTAGTAACACATCCCATTTGTGGTAAATCAATTGGTTGAGGAGGAATGTTGCGCTCTGCTTGTAAGGAATAATACGCGACTAACCAAAACAATTTCGGGATACTGGCAGGATAACGAAAAACATCAGCTTGATAAGTGCCTTCAGTTTGTTGATTTAAATCAATCAAGTGTATAGATAAAGAATTAGTTGGCAGACCTCGCATTCTGGCAGTATAAACTACTTCATTAACAATCTTTTGTAAATTATCATTTGGATTAAAGTGAGTAGGATTAGTGACATTATAAACCCAATTGGGGTTAATACCTTCTCTTGATTCCAGTCTAGAAGTTATATTTAAATCTACAGAATCTGGAGATAAATCTATACTATTAGGTGGCTCTCTAAAAATTGTATTATCTAAATAGCGATCATCATTTAATGAAGGTTTATGAGGAAATACAAAGTACAAAATAGCTGCTCCACTTAGTCCTAAAACTAAACTAACTGACATAACAATTGTAGTCCAAGCTAACCTTGATAAATGCTTTTTATTCGGGTAATTGTTAGTCGCTAAATAGGCACGTCTCAATCCTTGACGTTCACCCTGATTTTTATGATTATTTTTGAAAAAATATTTATGCACAGCCATGATGTATTTAATCAACTTTTTGATACCAGGATATTTTTAACTGATTATTTTCTTTTTTTATGGTATATCGATATCTGGATGTACTGAAATAAGCATTATTGGGGTCGGGTTTGCCGTTGCGATATAATGTGCCATCTTCTGTAACTATCAGCTCTATTGTTGCATTGTTTTCATCTGATTCAAAACGCTCTACAGAATCAACGCGCTGAATTCCATACTGATAATAAGCATTATTATTTTGTAGCCAAGTTATGGGGCCATCGGCTTTAACTAAATCAGTGAGTAATGCACCTGTGGTTAAATTACGGGCAGCATCTCGACTATAAGGAGGTGCAAAAATTTGGGATTTAGACTGAAGCCATTGTTTAACTAATGCAACCGCTTTTTCTTCTGTAATAGATGGTATTGCTTGTACAGCAGGCTTTGGTGGCTGAGATTCTGCTTCTGATTCCGATTGCGATGGTGTCTGGCTTGCAGAAGCTGTAGTTGTCGGCTGAACCTCAACGGCTATAGGATTGTCTATTGCATTATCAGCAACACTATTCCAAAATCTTGAGACAAAAAGTCCAACAATAATGCAACTGCCAATTATTCCGCCCGTTAATACTGCTTTAGCCCATTCTGGCATTGTTGATGGATTTTGTAATGCTGTCGGACTCATAGACTGAGCTGGAGAAAGAATAGTAGCTGCTTGACCTACGGGAACAGAAGAAACAATTGTTGGAGGTTGCTGGTTGGGATTGCTAGAAATTATTGTAGCTGTAGGTTGCCCAGTCCGGGAAACAGAAGTACCTGTATGAGATGTGAAATTCAGCGCAGCTCGCATTTCGCCAGCCGTCGAAAAACGCTTGTCTGGATGAGATTGAATAGCTTGTTCAATGGCGTTAGCAAAACTTGGTGTAATTGTCGGGACTTCAGAGCGCCAAAGGAGATTTCCGCTAAGAGGATCTGTTGAAAATTCTTGGGGAACTTTTCCAGTTAGGCAGAAAATGGCAGTCAATCCTAAAGCGTATAAATCACTGCTGTATATAGGGCGACCTATAGCTTGTTCACTAGCCATGAACCCCGGTGTACCAATAACCACCGATCGCGTCGGATTTCCAGAGTGACTCAGTACGGTTCCCATCGTCTCTTTGACGGCACCGAAATCGAGCAATACGGGTTCTAAATTGCTCGATCGCAGCATAATATTGTCAGGTTTAATGTCGCGATGAACAATTTGCTTACTGTGAACATATTCCAGAACAGACAGTAAGCTGACTAACATAGCTCGGACAGAGCTTTCACGCATTGATCCGTGGCGATGAACGTAGTCCGTTAAGGTTTGACCTTCGATCCACTCTTGAACCAGATAAAATAAGTCATTTTCACGAAAATAGGCGTAGAGGGTTGGAATTTGTTGATGAGCCGTTCCCAGTTCCTCTAAAATAGCAGCTTCTCGTTGAAACCGATCTTGTACTAATTGATAAATATCAGGATTATCCGTAACAGGCTTTAGTTGTTTAATGACGCACCTTCGCCCGGATGGCATTTGAGTATCTTCAGCCAGAAATGTTTCTCCAAAACCGCCAGAACCTAAAGGCTGAATGATTTGATAGCGGTGGTTTAATAAAGAATGGTCAGCCATAGTAATTCCTTAACCAGTTCATTCTAAGTACGAACTGTCTTTATTGCTTATACCTATTTATTCCAACAATAACACGCTTAACTCTGAAACTCAAGCCAAGAAATATAAATTTTCTTTTAAGTTTTAACGGATTGACCTTGAAAAAATTTAACATAAAAAACTTAATAGCATAGTTTTCATAACCCATGAGCCATAGTCTACCTAAAACCCAGCTTGAAACATCTTCCGATCCATATCTGGAACTGACAAACCAGACCCAAACCATCAAATTTCCACTAAAAAAGGCTCAACTGATACTTGGTAGGGCTACTGATGCAGATTTAAAGACTCCCGAAGACTGGTTAGCAATTTCTCGTTACCAGGCTACTTTAACTCGCCACGGCGATGAATATGAGATTTACGACGGTATCACCAAAAATGGTACTCGCCAACCCAGTCGAAATGGACTGCTTGTTGAGCAACGCCGGGTAGGGGTTGTGGAATATTATCAATTATTCGACGGGGATGAGTTGCAAATTGGTCAAGATCCTATGACTCTCATTCGTCTGAAATACCATAATCCCCAAAACCCTAAATTCATTGTCTCTAGCACCACGAGAAATCAATCAATTAGTATCAAAAACCGTTCGATTATGCTAGGTCGCGACCCATCTTGTAACTTGGTTCTTGATTCTCCTGTGGTTTCCAGAAAGCACGTTGTCATTGACAAGGTTGATGGTGGGTACTACCAGTTATTTGACTACAGTACAAATGGTGTTTTCGTCAACGAACAGAAAGTCAATCAATCCATGCGGCTTCCCGATGGTTGCACAATTCGCATCGGTTCATTTATTTTGGTGTTGAGTGGCGATCGCCTCACCCTTCAAGACCGGGGGGATAAATTGCGTCTTGATGCTTGGGAAGTTACCCGCATTGTTTCCAAACATTCCCGAAACAGCCAAACTTTGCTCAATTGTGTTTCAATTCCACTCGAACCCGGTCAACTGATTGCAATTGTTGGCGGAAGTGGAACGGGAAAATCAACTCTTTTGAAGACACTGCTAGGTATTCAACCTCTTTCTGGAGGATATGTTTATTTAAACGGCTCAGACCTGCAACAAAATTTTAATATCTACCGTACCCAAATTGGCTATGTACCTCAAGAAGATATCGTACATAGAAATCTGACGGTTGATCGGGTTCTCACTTTTGCTGCTCAATTACGTCTTCCCCCTGATACAAATATTGAGGCAGTTATTCAAAAAACTCTGACTGAAATTGAACTTTTAGATCGACGGCATACCCTAATTAGCCAACTAAGT
This sequence comes from Limnospira sp. PMC 289.06, assembly GCF_032350395.1. Classification (NCBI taxonomy): domain Bacteria; kingdom Bacillati; phylum Cyanobacteriota; class Cyanophyceae; order Oscillatoriales; family Sirenicapillariaceae; genus Limnospira; species Limnospira sp. PMC 289.06. The sequence continues at coordinate 749 of NZ_JARPLC010000143.1, read as the reverse complement.
GGTGGTCAATTGAAGCGAGTCAGCATTGGCGTTGAACTTTTAGCAGACCCCAAGTTATTTTTCCTCGACGAACCCACATCAGGACTCGATCCAGGATTAGACAAAAAAATGATGCAACTTCTGCGAAAGTTAGCTCACTCAGAAAATCGAACTGTAGCTCTTGTTACCCATGCGACTGCCAATATCACTTTGTGCGATCGCGTTGCCTTTATGGGAAGGGGAGGAAATCTCTGTTACTTCGGACCCCCTAGCGAAGCTCCTAGTTTTTTTAATGTAGGACGGGATGACTTTGCTGAAATTTATAATGAACTGGAAAAGTCTCCAGAAGAAAATCAAGGCTGCTCCATCGAAGATTATTGCCACCAGTGGAATACTCGATTTAAACAGCATACTGACTACCAAAAATATGTCCTAGACGCTCTGATTGTTCCCGGTAAAATTAATGCCAATTCTCCTGAAATCAATCAAGCCAATCAAAGGACGACAAAATTAAAAGATAAACCAAAACAGGTTAAGCCTTCTCCTCTGAGGCAAATAAGGGTACTTTTACAACGAGACATCCAATTAGTTTTAGCCGACCGATTTAACTTGGGATTGTCATTGCTAACTGCTCCCATTGGAATTGCCTTGATTACTTTGGCTATCCGCGAGCAAGAACCCCTGACTCTTGGTGACGGTTGCGATGCGTCAGAGCGTGTTAACTATAAACCCTTATCCTGACAGCGATAGCGGGTTATTACTCAACCCCT
>NZ_JARPLC010000142.1:0-10920 GCF_032350395.1 Limnospira sp. PMC 289.06 | reverse complement strand
ACCGGGTAGTTATTTCGGGCATTTAAGCCCTATTTCATACCCGAACGTCTCGCACCATCCGCTTACACTTATCACTACTGATTACCTCGACCAGATAATCAGAGCCTTAGAGGGATTACAACGTTCCGTTTATATGGGCATTCCATCTTTAGATTTGTCCTCTCCACCGGGGTACTTTTAAAGGTCTGTGTAGGTAGTTGCAAAAGTCCCCTACTATTCCCCTTACTCTTTTGATCGCAGCGTATAAAAACTTATTGCGCTACTAAATATTTACGATGGTTCAAGCCGGACATTCGGTTTCCCTAATCATGGATGGTTGGCAGTGGTCGCTTTTGGTAGTAGGTTCTACTTCACGCCTTCCGTTCCCCGCTTCAATCCCAGAGTTGTGATTCCCGAAACTGGGGGTGGCTATCGCCTTTACCCTCAACATACTTTGTAACAAATTGTTAGGATTTATTACAAAGTATGTTGACCTGGGGTTCCCTGCCTGGTTTTGGTATCTTGTGATACAAAACGTCGGGACATATAAACAGTTATGGGGATGGTCAGAAACGAGTTGTCTTGTATTCAACCAAGGGGTTGAAGTCCCCACTAGGAGGTTATTTCGGGCATCTCAGCCCTATTGAACTCCTAAACGTCTCGCACTTTGCTGATATTTTAGCGAATTTGAGAACTTGGGGTGAGGGTTCGGAAACCGGGTTTCTGGGTGGCTGCTTAAATCTCCCCTAACCAGGTTTCAATGGCGGACATCAGATTCGGTTGATTGGGGGGAAAGGCCTTTTAACGGCGCTTCTAGGGGGTCGTCCGTGAGGAAGGCGATCGCTTCTACCGAGACGCTTCGCGATCGCTATTTCCCCCGTCAGACAAAAGGCGATGATTCTGGGTGGGTTGATTAACGGTGACTCGGAGCGATCGCCTCAATTTGGGAACACCAAGAAAAGTCCTTGATATTAAACGTGTAGATGCTGTTCACTTCATGGGCTAACACGATCCAAATATGCAGTAAATCAAAAACTCCTCCATTGGTTACAGGTCTTTCTGCCAATAAACCAATCCAACCTTCAAACAGCTCCACCGGAGTTGAAAGTAAGCAGATATGGGGCATCTGACAAATCCGGTTAATGCGGATAATTGCTTCCGTTGGCTGTAAAGGCGTGGCTAAAATAGCGGGATTAGTAATATAGGAGTAAAATTCCGCTAAAACCTGCGATGAGACACACAAAATTTCCCTTTCGGTCGGTCTAAATATTTCTAAGGCGGCTTGATGTTGAGGGGCTTTGGTATTAGCAACATAAGCCAGGATGTTCATATCCAGATAAATTCGTTTAGCTTCCCCTGCCATAAAGCATCGTCCGATTAAAGGGTGGGAGAATTTAGCTCTCAAAAAACCAGGAATGCCGGTCTAATTCCGAGAGATTTTCTGGGGCTGATTGGTTCTGCTGTTGATTGATAGTTTTAAATATTTCTATCATTAGATAAATTTGCTCGATTGGTTTTGGGGTTAGTCCGGTGATATCAAGAGTTTGAGTCATTTTTTCGTCGTGGGCTAGGGGTTGCTGACATTCTAGCTAATTTTGCTGCCCAGGGTCAAAAACCTAGTTTCTTTGCTGCTTAAATCTCCTCTAAACCGGTTTCAATGGCGGATATCAGATTCGGTTGATTGGGGGGAAACCTTTTTACCGAATCACTCGAAATTCGAGGTTGAGATTTAGCTGACTCCATTGGCGGTCTGCGGTGATTACGGGTTGATTGAGAACAAGACCCAAGCCTAGACAAGCACGATAGCCTAGGGATAAGCCTAGAGGTTTAGTGATGGTTCGTAGCATACCAGCAATATGAGCTTGCGGTTTATCAAAGGGAACAATTTTTAAGTTCAAGTCGGACAAAATTTACCAAATCTCCGGTTCTGAGATGCCAATTTATGCCAATTTAGCAATAACTTCCGATAAATTAATGGTGCTAATCGTTGCATTGTCAATCAAGTCTGTTATTTGTTCACTCCCGCTTTCTTGATTGAGAAATGCTAATATGGCAGAGGCATCCATGATTACATTACTCATGGATATAGCAATCCTAAATCAGTTGTGGAAGACCCTCACCCCCAACCCCTCTCCCAGAACGGGAGAGGGGAGAAGAAGATGTTATAAATCATTTAGGACTGCTATAGACTCGTGACGGCGTTCTTGAATCAGTTCCTCTGTTAGGTTGCGATTTTTCCCATATTTTTTGACTATTTTTTGAGGCTGGGTGAGGGGGCTGGTGGAGTCAGTTATTAGTGGGCGATCGCCTTGTTTCTGCTGGTGATTAATAGTTTTAAAGGTTTCTATCATCTTTTGAATTGGCTCGATTGGTTCTGGGGTGAGTCCGTTGATATCAAGAGTTTGAGTCATTTTTGAGTTGGGGGCTAGGGGTTGTTGACATTTTAGCTAGTTTTGCCGCTAAGGGTCAGAAAGTGGGTTCTTGAATCCTCCAATCTCCCCTAACCCGGTTTCGATTCTCCTGGGTCAACGCTTCCGGAAGCCCGATATCAGATTCGCGCTTATTGGGGGGAAGCCTTTTAATGGTGCTTCTAGGGGGTCCTCGCTGTTTAAAGCTATGGCGATTACCCCCGTCAGTGTTTGGCAAAAGGCGATTCTCCTGGGTCAACGCTTCGCGATTCTCCTGTGGAGACCCTTCGCGATCGCTTCTGGGGTGGGTTTCGTCGGGGTGGAAAATGTTTCGCCGCCGAAGAGGATGGCGCGGTGGGGGAGGAGGTGGGGCGCGTTTTAGGGTTTTGATGTGGCGATCGCCGATCAACTGTTGCGGCGGCGCAGGCGAGTCATAGCCAGGGCTCCGACCCCCAAACTGATCGCCAGGGTGGGTTCGACCGGCAGGTTGCGTTTCCCAATTCACCACTTGAATTGGGTAAGCCAGAGCCGATTTGAGGCGGTTTGCTGCAGCCCGTGAGGGTGAAGGGTTCGGTCACGTCGCCAATCCACAGGTAGTCCGCGCCCCATCCGTCGGTGGGATTCTCGAAGGCGGAGCGATCGCCCACCGCCACGACGACCCTTACCGGTTGTCCACCACCAGGCTCATCCCAAAACATCCGTAAATTATCGGTTAAAATTAGGCTAATGAGTCCGAGTTTATTAAGAGTTTAAATATATCCATAAACCGGCTGCCCCTGATGTCCAGGTAATTTCAATTCTCGATGGCCTGACGGAGCTGTGGCCGCTTTTCTGCGGGCAGCTCCATGACTTTATTAAAAAAATAAAAAGAATCGACTTCCTGCCATCGCTTGAAGGCTAAGGTATTAAAAAATTATCCGATAGTTTCTCGTCCCATTTGCGGGTGCAGTAACCGACAGAACGACTAGGATTCACTCTTTTTTTTGAAGGGGGATGGTTTTTTTCGTTAGTCCCAGCCCCAAACTGGCATCAGGGAAAATGTGATCAGCATCGTGACAACTGCAAGGGGAGCGATCGGGCCGGGAAGCGGCGATCGTGTCCTTGGCTAACAATGTAGAATCTCTCAACAAAACAGGAACTTATGTACCTAAAACAAGACAAACTCCAACATATTAGTACAATTACCCATGAGGGTAAGGTTGTTGTCTTTGGCACTGATAGCAGCGGTAAGATTTTCTATACGGTGAAGCAGGATGGTTTTGAAGATAGTTACCTAAATACCCCTGCTGACCAAAGAACCGGTTGGGAAACTTGGCAAACCCTAGAGTTTCCGAATGAGGCGGATGATCAATCGGTGATTGAGCAGGAGAAGGCTGAACTCACCTACCAGAATGATCCGAGTCGATATTTGCTAAGGTCTCGCTACTCGACCCAAGGCATGACCGCCGTTGCTCCCGTCCAGGTGATTGCTGCCCTGGATCATCTCTATGTGTTCCGCCAATCCACGAGTAATACCCTGTTGGTTGATCGCTTTGTTCTGGACGGCATGACCAACAAGCTAAATCGGAAACTGGAAGTCCGGTTTAAGCGGAGTCGGCAAAAGCACACTCCGACCAAAACTATGACCATGGGCAGCAATGGCCTCAGCAACGTCGATACCCTCGACTTCCGAGATGCCAATGGCAATTTATTTTATGAACCCACAACGGAACTTTGCTTAGTCAACAACCTGCACAAAGGTTGGTTTTCTGTGGTAGTAGTGCCTACTATTGAAAATGATGTTCATCGGTGGCATATTTTTGCCTACAACAGCCAAAGTGAAAAAGTTGAATTAACGACCCTTCGCGCTTCCAAGGAAGGACTCTTTGACCTCAAAGACTACACTATTTATGAAGAAGTCGAAGAGACCTTAGTGCCGAAGAAAATTCCAGGGGTGATTCAGCGAACCCTGGATATTGATGGGGTCTCTATCACCAATGGCCTGTCAGCGACCAAGTATGATCTCCAGCAGGAACAGGAAACCCAATCTGGGGATACCCAACTGCTGCGAAGTGCCACTAAACTCATGGTCGCGATTCCTACTGATAAAGGGGCAGCGGCTCTGAGCTTTGCCATTGCTGGAGATGGCACCCTATCTGAAATTGATGAAACTCCTGAACGGACTATTGCCCGCAGTCGTCAGCGGGAAATCTTGTTGCCCCTCAATACCCTAGACGAAGTCAAAGCCCTCGCAGATTCAACGCCCCCACCCCAGGGGGTGATCCGTGGATTGGCCCTGGGTACTGATGCTGATGATGCCGAAGACCTGGTGAAGGTGTCTACCGAAGGAGACGCTGGCGAACTGACCAATGGTGATCTGGTAAAGATTATGGGCACCCAGGATCTGGGTGGGCTCTATGGTGCTCAGAAGATTGACGACCATACCTTTGAGATTGAACTACCGAATGCCGCCGATAATCTAGGGTATTGGGAAAAAGAAGACCTAGAGGAAGCGGGCTTGATTTTCGATGGCATGATTGCCGCCTATGAGAAAACCGCTGACGGCAAGCTGCGCGTTACCTGTGACTACCACGGTCTTGAAAATGGAGATGAGGTGCAAATCATTGGCACCGAAAACTATGACAATACCTATCCGGTGCAGCCCGTTGATGATAATCACTTTGTCATTGAGCGGCGGTGGGCCAAGGCGGAAGCTGTCAACATCAAGGTCATCTCTCGCAAACGGCGTGGCATTGTGCTGGATGGCGTAAACGACTATATTGAAATTGCCAACCCCTTTGCTAAAAACAAAAACTTCACTATTTCTGCTTGGATAAAGCCGATGCAGATCAATACTGGGGCAACTCAAGCTGTGATGGGCAATGATCTATGGCAACCATCGTTGTGGATTACACCTGACAACGGTGGCTTACACTACATGGCGTTTGCTGCTCCCAACCAAGAGTCTGTCTTGAGCGGCACCTTCAACAACTTCTTTGATCAGGCAGAGACTTGGGTTCATATAGCCTGGGTAAAAGATGACAACAGATTCAAGTTCTATAAAAATGGTGTGGAATTTGCTGTTGTTGAGAATGTACCGGAAAAGCTTTACAGTGATCCATCCAGCAATTATCAGTTCGGAAAAGTAGGCCAAGACTTTTTCTCTGGGCATCTGGCCGAGGTACGGATCTGGTCGCTGCCCCAAAGTGCTGAAACCATCAAAAATAATATGTACCTGCAACTGCGGGGCAAAGAGGTGGGCTTGGAAGGGTATTGGCGCTTGGGTGGCATTGCCGAAGGCAAAGTGAGTGACTTCGCTATCCACGGCAATGAGGGTACCGTTTATGGCGATCCCTACGTCAGTGCGGCTACCCTCAGCCGCAAACTGGCTAGTGGAGCCAATGCAGTTAAATACAGCAATTCTGACCTGTTTGCCGTCAGCCAACGCGCCACCTATGAAGAAAGCTTTGAGTTCAAGGTCAATGCTTCAAAACCAGTGACGCTAGCAGATCTCAACAATGCCGATGGCCGTGGCCAGGACACTAAACTCTTTACCTTCTCCCACTGGGGTAAAACCAGCCGCAGCGCCAACGATACCATTGCGGTCTCGGCAGTGCAAGATGAGTTTGAAGATCTGGGGAACGGCTGGTATCGGGCTTCTTGTACCCTAACGATTCCCGATGAGATCAGTCTGCTGCGCTCCTTCGAAATTGCGAAGGTACAAGGTAACTGGAATTCCTTGGAAATTCGCAAGCACCACATTCGTCTGTTGTCTGATTCGATTACATCGGCAAAGTATGTCGATGATATGGCTTTAAAAATGTTGGCAGATGATCAAGCTGATTCGATGGCAAATTTGAAAGATCTGAAGCGAAAAGAAATGCAAGAAATAACGCTAAAAAATGAAAAACAGGAGCTAGAAGAAAAACTGGCAGGGCTTAAAGATCTTGAACTAATCAGAAGACGAGTTAATGAATTGATTGTCGAAATTCAAGACCTTGAAATTCAAGAAAAGAATTGCAAATCGAATTATGATTATGAAGTGAATAATCCTTTTAATTATGTATGCCATATCCAAACGACATACAACGGTTGGTTCTGTCACTATGATTATAGTGGCTCCTTTCCAACCATAAGAATGTACCCTTCGAGTTCTGGTGCTGGTGGTAAATGGAAATTCAACAAGATAAGTCAAGAATATTACACAATTCAGACGACATACAACGGCTGGTTTTGTCACTATGATTATAGTGGCTCATTTCCAACTGTAAGAATGTACTCCTCGAGTTCTGGCGCTGGTGGAAAATGGCAGCTAAACAAGGTGGATCAAAAATATCATACAATTCAGACGACATACAACGGTTGGTTCTGGAACTATGATTATAGTGGTTCATTCCCAACCACGAGAATGAAGCCTTCGAGTTCTAATCCATGGCAACTTGTCAAGACGGAAGAGCAAGTCAATGATGAGATAGAAAAATCTCGACAAGCATGGCAAAAGATCACTGAACTGCTTAAGCAAAAGAGAGATCTATTGTATGTAAGCAGGCAAATTTTAAGTGCTGGTGATCAAGAAAAAGAAGCATGGGAAAAACGATTGGATCAGGTGATTTCTCTGCTGACCCAATTGCAAATAGAGATAAATACTCTGAACACAGACTTTCTTAAGTTCATCAGTAATTCTCATGTGAAGCCCCAGGTAATGCCTGAAGTTGCCAAAGACGACAATGACTTAGTGACTCAAGGAGCACTGCTCGGATTTTTGCAGCCAGCGAGTCGGCTTCATGCCCTAGAAACTTGTGAAGGGAACGTCCAACTGAGTTACTTCGATACCCAAGGGCGGATGCGACAGACTAACTACGATGCCACCGCTGATAGTCGGAATGCCGCCTTTGAACAATGGGTTCCTGATGCCTACCGAGCTTGCCTCAACTTCAATCTTAGCAAGAGCGTCTTGACCTTAAATACGGCATTGCCCCTACCTATGGACTGGAGCATGGAGGCTTGGTTTGTCTATCCCTTGCCTGAAAAATTGGAATGGAATACCTTAAGTCGTTCAGACAGTGAGCACCATGTTTTAGTAAAAGATGGCAAACAGTTAGGTATCTACTTACGAGATGGCATTCAAGAACAGAGATTCTTTGACTGTGGCTTCAATTTAGATCAGCTCTCTCCAGGTTGGCATCACCTGACCGCAGTCGCTAAAGGGGATACCACTCTGTTCTACATTGATGGTCAAAAGGTTGGTGACACTAAAGCGAAGGCTCTAGCCGATGCCCAGGAAAGTTTGACAAAAACACCTAATGATTCTGCTGCACAGCAGAAGGTGGAAGCCATCAAGAAGGCAATTCTCAAAGTGGTTGGTGTTATTCGCACTATTGGTAATGCACCTGGGGGACAACCCTTTGGCAAGCTTTCCGAAGTTCGCATTTGGGGTGATGCCCTCAGTGAAGAGGAAATTAATATCAATAGCAAAACTTTACTCAGTGGTAATGAACCAGGATTACTAGCCTACTACCCCATGAGTGAAGCGACGGGCGTAGAAGTCCGCGATCATTCTGGCAACAGTAACAATGGCACGATATCTAGTGCTAGTTGGTGGGCTTCCACGGTACCCATTGGTAATCTGGGAAATACTGTGATGCAATTCGATGGCGTGAACGACCACATCACCTTGCCTGAGATGAATATTAACTACTCAGAAGGGTTCAGTTTAGAAGTGTGGGTGTGTCATAAGAGTCTCAAGAGCTGGTCAAGAATCATTGATTTTGGTAATGGATCCGGTGCAGATAATATTCTGCTAGCTAATTCAGCCAAAACCAATACCCTAGTGTTTGCTGTCAATCGAGGCTCTTCTGTTCAGGAAAGAATCGAAGTTGCAGATATCTTGATACCTGGAGAATGGACGCATCTTGCTGCAACTATTGACGCTTCCGGCAATGCCAAAGTCTATAAGGATGGTCAGCTCCTCCGCTCAGGAACTTGTCACTTGCCGAATAGCATCAATCGCAAAAATAATTACATTGGGCGCAGTAACTGGTCTGTTGATGAATACTTAGATGCTCAAGTTTCCGATCTTCGGATCTGGAACGTTGCCCGCACCCAGAAAGACATTCAGGCAGACATGAATACCCGACTCGGCGGCAAGGAACCTAATTTGGTTGCTTACTACCCACTGAATGAAGTCAAGCTGGAAGGCAACACTCGCAAGGTGCAAGATCTAGCGGGCAACCGTCATGGCACTGTCCACGAAGCCTTAACCACGCAGGATAATACCCTGCCCATTGGCGGCGATGCCTTAGTCTCTGCGGAGTACAGCACCGTTACCTTGGAACCCGCCACCAAGCGCAAGGTGGCGATCATGCGGCGCTTCCTGGGTGCGCCCACCACCAATGGGGCCACGCTGCTACCCGATAAGCGAATTGAAACCCTAGAACTGAAGTGGATTGGTAACGCCCAGTTTGCCCCGACCCTGCTGGGGTACATTGAAGGCCCGCCTCCCGTTCCCAGCGAGAATTTGACCATCGAAGAAGACTACAACGGTGCCACCTCGGTGGAACTCACCATGTCGGAAGACGTAGACTTTAGCTGGAACCGCGCCCAAGATAGCGGATTAGGTGCAGCGGCAGAGATTTTTGCCGGGGCAGAGACAGAGGCATCTGCTGGTCTTTTCGTCAGTGCAAGAATCGCCACCATGCGAGCCGGATTCAAAGGCAACTTTGACTTCAGCTACCAGTTCTTAAACGAGAGCAACATCACCTCCAGTTCTTCCCTCAGCTTGACCGACAAACTGGAACTGCGGGGCACCCCTGAGGTAACTCCCCACTTTCCCCACTTGGGCACCCGTTTTATCCCCAAGAATATCGGCTATGCCCTGGTGGTCTCGGCCATCTCCGATGTGTTTGTGACCCGCCTAGCCCGCAGCGGCAAGATGGTGGGCTACCAAGTGCGCCCTGTGGAAGGTCTGCCGCCGGATGTGAATACTATCACCTTCTTGATGAACCCGGCCTACACCATGAACGGCAGCCTAGATGGCATGACCGGCAGTAGTGCCACCAGCGATCGCTTCTTCAAACATGTTCCCGAAATGCGATCGCAGTATGGCTCCCTCTATCCGGCTAGTTATTACCGATTGAAAGAAGCCTACGACCTAAAGGAGCAGATCGAAGCAGAGGACAAGCGGCGAGAATCGTACTTCTCTAACTTCAATGTGCGCCTCTTGGATGAAACCTCCCTAAATCGGAACATTGACAGCGGCCCAGCACCTAGCACGATTGGTGTTAATCGAGAGGAAGATAAACCTGCCACCGAAATGACCGAGGAGGAGAAGAAGGCTGCCGATGCGGCGAAACAGCAAAATCTCCAAGCCAATGCCAATGCCAATGTGGATAAACAGAGTCAGGCTACCCAAGCCAAACAAGCGGAGATTCAGAGCAAAATCACTGACCAAGAGAAACGAGTGCAAGCCACAGAAAGCTTTGCTGGTTGGCAGAGACGAATGGAAGATCTACAGATTCGTGCTGCTAAACGCAACATTGTCAACACCTATGTCTGGGATGCCGATGGTGGACTGCGCTCAGAACAACAAAGCTTTGCCAACACAGTTGAACATACCATCGGTGGTTCATTTACGATGAATGCAGCCTTGGGGGCGGAAGCCAAATTTGGGGCCATGGCGACCGCAGAGCTAACCGCCCAGGCGACGGTAAACTTGACCCAAACGATGACCAAAACTGAAGCTCGTAGTAAAGGTTTTGAGCTAACGGTAGACCTCGGTGGATTAGAGTACAAGGGCATCACCGACTACAACGATCAGCCTATCCTGCCTGGAGAAAAAGTAGACCGCTATCGGTTTATGAGCTTCTACCTGGAAGGCAGCACCGATCACTTCCAAGACTTCTTCAACTATGTGGTTGATCCCGAATGGCTACGCAGCAACGACGAAGAAGCGCGGGCACTGCGCCAGACCCAGGCGGGCAAACCTAACAAGGCGTGGCGGGTGCTGCACCGCGTCACCTATGTGGAACGTCCAGCTTTGATGGGCTTTGGTCGGGACGTGCGTAAATTGCGGGTGGCGGCTGAAGTTTCAGAAAATCAAGCACTGTTGGATAAGATTGCCAAATTGGAGGATAAAAACCAAAAACTTGAGGAAAAACTGGATACTATCCTCGGCTTGTTGAAAGAGCAGAAATAGTCGATCATTAGATCATTAAAAGGAGGGGAAATAATTTCCTCTCCTTTTTTGATTGAGGGCGATCGCCGGATGATTTGGAAATTTTGGTTGGATCGAATCATATCAAATCCAGTTAAATATAGCAATGAGCGATCGTGTGGTTACAGATTCGGGACTAGGGACTCGGTATTAGGGAGTCGGGAGTCGGATCGAGCGTTTTTACAATTAAGGTCTGTGACGACTCCAGCGCTCACTGCTATACCCAGACAAAAACGGGTCTGATACCCGTTTTATAGCCTATAACCCCTATTCTACCGCCATTCTAATGCACTCAAAAGCGATCGCATTATTAGGAGTTAGTGCAAAATGAGTGCAAGTACA
>NZ_JARPLC010000141.1:0-11387 GCF_032350395.1 Limnospira sp. PMC 289.06 | reverse complement strand
TGACGCAACACCATACGACGGAAATTGGACTTACTGGGCAACCAGGAAAGGACAAGCAATCGATACGCCAAATAGGGTAGCAAAACTACTTAAAAAGCAAAAAGGCAAGTGTACCTGGTGCGGGCAATTCTTTACCCCATCAGATTTAATTGAAGTAGACCACATTGTACCTAGAAGCCATGGCGGAAAGGATGAATACAAAAATCTTCAACTATTACATCGCCACACCCGCGATGATAAGACAGCTCTTGATGAAGAGATGATGCTGTACTCTTAACAAGGAGACGGTCAGACTAGGAGCCGTATGAGGTGAAAGTCTCAAGTACGGTTTTGAATGGGAGGGGTAGACCGTGAGGTCTATCTCGACCCCTAATTATTCTATTTTTGTAAAATTATAATAAATAAGGGATCCACACTCCTAGAATGGCTATCATAGAAGGATTCACTCGACGAGAAACCCTCGACCTAACGGCTACCACCTCCAATCGCCTGCAATACCTAGAACGGTGTCAACTGGTAGTCCCGCACCGAATCAGCAACTCCCGAAGGCCCACCGTGATTTATACCTGGGAGCAGGTTTTAGAAATCCGGGCCATCAAAAATCTTCGAGAAGTCATCTCGCTCCAGACGGTGAGAAGCATTATCAAATTCCTCGATGAGAGCGGATTTGACGATAGCTTACGTGACAAGCAGCTAGTCGTTATTGATGAAGAGGTAATCTGGGTTCAGCAGGATTGGAAAGACTTTGCCGACAAACTCCCGTCAGTTCTGAAGGTGGCAGGACATAAAAACAAAGATGTGGGTCAGTATCTCTTGGTGGTTATTCCACCTCTATCTCAAATTGTGAACGAGGTATGGCTGGCGGCTGAAAAATCGACTGTAGTCCATTTTGAGAGTTTTAAGCAACGGGCTAAAGCCAAACCGACTCAGGTAGCATGAAAGGATTCTCAGAGGGACACTTCAACAGCAACCCCTATGTCGGTATCACCCCTAGATTTCCTCACGGGTATCACTCTATCTGGCGATCGCAACTATCCACCCTATTACCCATATTAGAAATTTACCCTCTATCTTGCGTTCTGGTGGCATCCTGGCTAACAAGCGCTTAAAATTTCAGCGGATCAATTATGTAGATATTGCTCACGAAACTATTCAGAATAAACGCGCTCAAATTAATATCCCTTGTTCAAGGGGCGGCACGCTTCACGATTACGTTCCCTGGTATTTTGCGCCTCGTTCTCCGATGCTTTATGCCATCTCCAGAGGCAATGTTCAAGGATATGAAGAGGGGCAAAGTCCGGTGGTTCACTTAGTGGCTACAGCGGAGGATATCGCAGCGGCAGGTCTTCCTTTAAAATCAGTTAAAATGAATGGGTTGATCACAACGAGAACTCGGGAATTTTTATCCGGCAATGATTCAGTTTAAGCAAGGCAACCTATTGACCGAAACGACTGAGGCCCTGGTGAACACCGTTAACTGTGTCGGTGTCATGGGTAAGGGGATTGCTTTGCAATTTAAGCAGGCATTTCCGGAAAATTTCCGAGCCTATAAAACAGCTTGTGATGCTAAGAAAATCCATCCCGGGCAGATGTTCGTAGTTGCTACCCATGAGCTATTTCCAAAATACATCATTAATTTCCCCACTAAGCGCCACTGGAAGGGAAAATCTAAAATAGAAGATATTGAATCGGGATTAATTGCACTGGTTGAGGAAGTCAAGCGGTTAGAAATTCGCGCTTATCGCGATTCCTCCTCTGGGATGCGGAAATGGGGGCTTAGATTGGACGGAAGTCAAGCCTCTCATCGTTCAAGCTTTTGCGGAAGTTCCGGATATTGAGGTGGTTATTTTTGAACCCACTGGTGCACCTGTTGCGCCTCAAATTCCAGTGGCTACCTCTACCCCCAAAATGACCCGGGGACGGGCTTTATTGATTCGCTTGCTGGAATTGTACGGCATTCCCGGGTATCGCTTAACTAAGCTGGAAATTCAAAAACTCGCCTATTTTTTGCAAGTAGCAGGCGAACCGTTAAGACTGCGCTATATCAAACATCAATTTGGCCCTTATGCAGAGAATCTCAATCATGTTTTGCAAAACATTGAGGGTCATTACATTCGCGGATATGGCGATCGCACTGAAACCTCTGCAATTTATGTATTAGAAAAGGGTCGTGACGCTGCCGATCGCTTTTTATCAGAACATCCCGATACCGGCGATCGCCTGCAACAAGTCAGCGATTTAATTGAAGGATTTGAGACGCCTTACGGGATGGAAATGTTGGCAACCCTTCACTGGATTGCGACGGAAGATCCGCCAGCGGCAATGGATTGCGATCGCGCCATTGAAAGAGTACAGGAATGGAGCGATCGCAAACGCACTCTATTTAAACCCAACCATCTGCGAAAAGCTTGGGAACGCCTTCACTCTCAGAACTGGTTTCATATCAATAGGGATGCCGAAACCCAATAATGTTCATGACCAAAAAAATGAGGGGATGATTAGTATTGATGAAACTGCCCGATGGAGAACCAGAGGAATTTGATAAGCTGGAGTTGTAGATTTCTGAAGTGGCGATCGCAGATTTCCGATTTTACAGATAAAATAGTCCCACCTCTTAAAATATGACCCTAAAAGAACTAGAACCCCAACTCCTAGCCTTAACGCCAGAAGAAAAAGCCCAAGCGATTCAAATTCTCGCCCAAAGTTTAAGTAACGCTTGGAAAGGGATTGAAAAAACCCCCGGAGTCTGTGGCGGCGATGCTAGAGTCGCTAATACGCGCATCCCCATTTGGTCTCTCGTCAACTCTCGTCGATTAGGGGCATCTGATGGTCGTATTTTACAGGATTTTCCTCAACTCAGCGCCGAAGATTTAGTCAATGCTTGGAACTATTCCCAGGCACACCCAGATGAAATGGAAGCGGCAATTCACAGAAATGAGGAAGATTGAAATAGGGCTCGTCTTTATGCCGATGAAAATTTTCCTCTTCCCATTGTCGAATTCCTGCGTTTAGTGGGTCACGATATCCTCACCATTGCCGAAGCTGGCAAGGCAGGATTGGGAATTCCTGACGAAGAGGTATTGGCATTTGCCGTTCATGAGGAACGGTCTATTTTAACGCGGAATTGGGATGATTTTAGACGACTGCACCGCTTTCACCCCAATCATTACGGCATTATCATCTGCAAAGAAGATTTGAATACAGAAAGACAGGCACAGCGGATTGCTGATGCTATTGCCAGGGAAGAAAATCTCAAAGGTCAATTGATTAGAATTACTCGGGCATCAGAACCGGGAAATAGCATCTAAACTAGGCTCGTTTGAATTGACCCCCGATGGCCTAGTTAGGACTCTCTATTGATTGAATTATGCTATAATCGATTAACTTTTTTATTTGAAATTATCCTATGCATAGAATTATTATTGATGTCCCGGATGAACTTTCGGGACACCTGACACAAATCGGCGAGATTCAGCCCAACTATAAAACCCAGTCTAGGGATACTGATATCAATGCCGAACTCCATCAGTTTAAATTGTGGCGATCGCTGCCTTTATGGAAAAAAGCTGCCATAGTCAGCGGTTGGACAAAAGGGGTTTGGGAAATGTCTCTCATGGCGATTCAAAACCGCTATCCTCAAGCCAGTCCATTAGAAATTCGTCATCAATTCGCACTTCGCACCCTAGATGATGAAACAGCTTTAAAAGTTATTGGGCAAAACCTAAATCAACCCGTTATGATTACTGACCCGATTTCTCAGGTACTTGTGGTGACGGCAATTCTCGACCAACTTGGTATCCCTTACCTCATCGGTGGTTCCGTTGCCAGCAGCTTATTAGGAGAACCTCGCAGCACTCAAGATATTGATTTGGTGGCAGACTTAACCTTACCCAAGGTTCAACCATTAGTCGCGGCATTGCAACCTCGATTTGATGTGGACGAAGATACCGTAAAATCCGCAGTCCGCTATCAAAGTTCGTTTAATATTATCGACAATGAGTCGATTGTAAAATTTGACATTTTTATCTTAAAAAACAACCCATTTAGCCGATCTGAATTTGAACGTCGTCAAGTGCAAATTGTTCGCACTAACCCTGAGCAAACCTTAGTTTTGCCGAGTCCTGAAGATATTATCTTACAAAAGTTACTGTGGTATAGAGATACCAATTTTAGCTCAGAAAAACAGTGGCGAGATATTTTAGGGGTGATGAAGTTACAAGGCGCTACCCTTGATTTTGAGTATCTGCAATATTCGGGAGAACAACTCAAGTTAGCAGAAACCCTAGACCGAGCTTTGGGCGAATCAGGATTATTGTAACCAGTTGATGGATATCTGATGACTGACTCTCCCCCTATCTATCTCGACTACCACGCCACCACGACCGTTGACCCCAGAGTGGCTGAGAAAATGCTGCATTACATGACGGTAGAATTTGGTAACGCCAGCAGTATCGACCATATTTATGGCGATCGCGCCCAAAAAGCAGTTTCTCAAGCGGCGCGACAAGTGGCGGAATTAGTCGGCGCTTCCCCAAGAGAAATCATCTTTACTTCTGGCGCTACTGAAAGCATTAATTTGGCTATTCAAGGTAGCATCATTAATCATAAATCCCCATATTTGCCGACAATGGCTGTCTCTCCGGTGGAACATCCAGCGGTTTTAGATACGGGTCAGGCTTTAGTTAAACAAGGGTTAATTGATATCACTTATTTGTCCGTTGATCAACAGGGTAAAATCGACTTGGCATCGGTGCATAAGGTTTGCCAGGATGGGGTTTCTCTGTTATGTATGATGGCTGCTAATAACGAAATTGGGACGATTTATCCCATGGCAGAAATTGCTAAAATTGCCCAAGCTCACCAAGTCCCTTTTTTGTGCGATGGGTCCCAAGCTGTGGGCAAAATACCTATCAATTTTGAGGAATGGGGAATCACTTATTTGGCGATTTCTGGTCATAAACTCTACGGACCAAAAGGAGTCGGGGCGTTGGTGGCTAGAAAAGGTTATCCACTCAAGCCGATTCTGTTTGGCGGCGGACATCAAGGAGGAATTAGGTCTGGTACTCTCAACGTGCCGGGAATTGTCGGGTTGGGAGAAGCCTGTCGCCTGCGAGGTTTGGAAATGGCAGAAGATGAGGCAAAAATTGCCAATTGGCGCGATAAATTACAGGATTTACTACTTGACAAAATATCGGGTTTGGTGATTAATGGAGATATTAATTATCGCTTATCGGGAAATCTGCATATTTCGATTCCAGATGTTCCTAATAGTGCGATTATAGCACGGGTGCGCGATCGCCTGGCAATTTCTACGGGGGCGGCTTGTTCCTCTGGAGTAGAAGCACCGTCCCATGTTTTGCGGGCGATCGCTTTATCCCCAAATGCCATGGAAGGTGCTTTGCGGATTGGTATCGGCAAATTTACCACTGAGTCGGAAATTGATCGCGCTGCGGAGATTTTAGGGGGTGCTATTGGTACTATCCGTGAGGTGATGGAAGCCTAGGGCGATCGCCTAATTCCCTCAACTACGCCACACTCACCCAGGGGCTATTTTGCCTCAAATATCCTGTGCTCTTATCTACTAATAAATCACGTCAACCATAAAAAAACCAGGTTAAAACCCTGATATATTTGGGGCTATAACCTAGTCAATTGCTAATAGTAATTAAAGGGTAATTACTGCTCAATAATTCCCGCATAATTATGATTATGATAACACCAAGCCAAAATAGTCCCAGCGGCGAACAGTTTTAAGGCTTCCAGACTTAGGTAGCTAAAGTGTAGTTGATTCATCCCCTCTGGAGTCGATTCAACAGCGTTAAATAAATTCAGATTTACACCTAGGGCAGTCATTTGGGGGGTGAGGCTATAGGTGTACAACAAAGCGATCGCCAACAAGATAGAAGATAACACCGTCAGGGTACGAATCCGATGGCTGAACCCTTCAGGAAGAGTCATTCCTAAAACCATCATTCCCGTTAAAGCTAAGGCGGCGCAGAGGATTTCAATATGATTAAATGCCGTGAAAACTATTCCGCCTGTAGAGGCAAAACTAGGTTCTTGCATCATCCCAGATAGATACATCGCTGGCATAATTACTACATCCAACAGTAGGCTACCACCAACCCACAATGCCATGGTCATCAGAACCAGAGTTAGCCAGCGGGAGGGATTGTATTGAACTTTAGGTATAAATGTCATGAATAATACCTCGTAACTTCTAATTTACTTATTGACCAGTGTAGCGAATTTTTGAGGAAGTAAATATGAAGTATTTTTGCGATTTTCCGTGGGCAGAGGATTGTTAAGAAGTTTGTCGTAATTTAACTAAATGCGATCGCCTTCTATCCCCTAGCAGATGGTGATTTGCTCCCCTCTTAGGGTGATAGCCCATAGATATGGGTAATTGTTATTAACTTTTGTTACAATTAATTCTATGATTAAGTAAGATGAAGTTGGGTAAAGGCGAGAAAACGTGAAAGCAGTAATTCTACTCTCTGGTGGACTTGATTCTTCCACAGTGCTGTATCAGGCGAAAGCTGATGGCTATGAATGCTATGCACTGTCATTCAACTACCAGCAGCGACACCTACGAGAATTGGAAGCGGCGGCTAAAATTGCACAGGCGGCGGGGGTAGCAGCTCATCAAACCGTAGAGTTTGACCTCAAGCGTTGGGGAGGGTCAGCCTTGACTGATGATAACATCGATTTACCTTGCGATCGCACTTTGGCGGAAATGTCCGCAACCATCCCCATTACATACGTCCCCGCCAGAAATACCATTTTTCTGAGTTTTGCACTCGCCTACGGCGAAGCCATCGGAGCCGATCGCATTTATATTGGAGTCAATGCACTAGACTACTCAGGATATCCCGACTGTCGCCCTGATTATATCGTCGCCATGCAGTCCGTGTTCCGTCTGGGAACCAAACAAGGACGCGAAGGTAATCCTATCACCATCAACACTCCCCTAATTGACCTCAAAAAAACAGATATCATCCAATTGGGGAACAGTTTAGGGGTTCCCTGGGAGCATACCTGGTCTTGCTATGGGGGAGAAGCTGAAGCCTGTGGGGTATGTGATGCTTGTCGTTTGCGTCTGGCTGCTTTCCAAGCCTTGGGGTTAACTGATCCCATTTCCTATGCTAAAAGATAAAATTTAACTAACCCTTTACTCCCCCCTCTCTTTTCCTAGCGCCAAACACTCCCTAACAGTTCCCTAAAAGTTAATTCTATGGAAGACCAATTTTCACAATCTCCCAATTCTGATGCTTATGAAGCTCTGTGTCAAGAAGCCACTGTTCTGCATCAAAGAATTACCAATCTCAAACAACTTCTCGCAGAAACCGAACGGGAGAATCAGAAACTACGCACTCAATTGGAAGCCCAAGATACTCTCAAAACCGAGAACCCAACCCCCCCAAAAACTCCCGTAATTGCACCAGATAGCTTGACTATGGCTCCCACTCCTCAACAGGTGTCGAGACCCACTAATACTAATGGCAAAAATCCTCAAGCGCCCTTGAACGGTAATGGCTCCGTAAATGGTTCCCAACCCGCCACCTCTACTAGGGCTAAAAGTTCATCAACAGCCACCGTCATTAAACCACCAGAACCTCAAATTTCCCCCGGTGATGATGACTACCTCGACCAAATTCCTGATGAGGTAGAAATGTCTCTGTTTGACCACCTGGAAGAATTAAGACAGCGCCTTTTTTACTCATTAATTTCTGTGGTGATTGGGATAGTTGTTTGCTTTATAGCAGTTAAACCAATTGTCCAAATTTTAAAGGTTCCCGCTCAAGGGGTAAAACTTTTACAATTGGCTCCGGGAGAGTATTTCTTTGTCTCCATTAAAGTCGCGGGATATAGCGGTTTACTGGTGGCGAGTCCGTTTATTATTTTTCAGATTATCCAGTTTGTTTTACCCGGACTTACCCTCCGGGAACGACGAATTTTGGGACCCGTTTTTCTGGGGTCAACTTTTCTGTTTTTAATCGGATTGGTTTTTGCTTATCTGGCTATTGTTCCGGCGGCTCTCACCTTCTTTATTAATTATGGTTCTGATGTGGTAGAACAGCTATGGTCAATTGCTGAATACTTTGAGTTTGTCCTGAAATTGCTGTTGGTAACTGCGATCGCATTTCAAGTGCCAATTATTCAGATTGTTTTGGGGATATTGGGTATTGTATCTTCTGGGAAAATGTTATCTATCTGGCGATATGTGTTGATGGGGGCGGCTATTCTGGGGGGATTTTTAACCCCCTCTACTGACCCCTTGACTCAAAGTCTGCTGGGAGGCGCTATTGTGTTTTTATACTTTGGCGGCGTGGGGGCGGTTAAACTTATGGGAAAATAACTTTTTTAGGCGATTTTCTCGCTCCTCTGGGGAGTCTTCCGCCCAATTCCACAGGCTTTCATAGAAGAAAAAACAGACTCCCGCAAAATGGCGATCGCGTACATTTTTTACCTGTTCTTCCAAGATGTTAGTCGCTGTAGGACGATTTTTGAGACCGCTTAAAATCCCGATCGCCACCGGAATATGATTTTTCGCTAATTCGATTTCTGCTCGTTCTAGTTCCCTAATAAAATGAGACATATCAGAACGATATATTTGCGGCACTAGCTCTTCTATCCAACCTTTTCTTTCCCAGGTAAACCAGTCCTGAAGATAAGCCGGAAGCGCAAAATGTAGGGGGTTCGGAGACAACGAAATCAGACAATCTTCTTGAATTGCTTTCACCCCATAAAATACCTTCTCCATCAACTTATTAAGTTGGTCGGCTCGCCATCTCACCCAATAGGTATCTAGGGGATTTTCTGGCGGTGATTGACCTTGATGCTGCTCCTTAAATAGTTTAACGGTAAAGGGGTCATAACCTAACTCAGCAGGTAAGCCAAAATGATCATCAAATTGAATGCCATCAATATCATAGTTCTTGACAATTTCAGTCACTAGATTTAAAATGAATTGTTGTACTTCGGGATGAAAGGGATTTAACCACACCCACTCAGGATTTCCTCCCGGTTTCGTGAAACTACCATCTTGGGTTTGTGTTAACCAGTTCGGGTGAAGTTTGGCTAATTCTGAATCAATGGGAGCCATAAACCCAAACTCAAACCAAGGAATAACTTTTAATTCCCGTTTATGTCCTTCCCTCACCACCTCCGAGAGCATATCTCGTTTTTGTAATCCGGGGTGGGGGTCTCTGGAAATACCAAACACCTCCTCAGCTACACGGCTAGGATATAGGGTATAACCTCCCTGCCACACTGTGGGGTAAATAGTGTTAAAATTCAGGTTTCGCAGGCGGTCTAAAGCCTGAGTTAAGCCGGTTGTTGAAAATAAAATATTGCTGTCAACATTGGTTAGCCAAACTCCCCTAATTTCGGTGACAGACCTCGCTGGAATTGGAGAACTAGAGGAAATGGCGATCGCCACAAAAACACTAACAGCCACTACCAATAAAATCAACAGTTTCGGCAAGGTATAGCGCGTTTTAGTCATCTCTTCTCATTCCTACTTGTGTCTGTCGGTGAATGATTCTTAATTATCCACGATGATCGTAAATTATTAAGATTTCGGCTATCAATTGGCTGCTATGCTTTTGTGGTAGACTCTCTCAGAGAATATGCTATTCTGAAAAAAATGGCTCTAGCAGTATTGATCGTGAGGTAAGTTAGATGAGTGCTTTTGGGTTTGGCACGATGGCAGAGGATATAAATATATCACCATTATCTGACCTTACCGATATTATTGATCACGAATCCATACGCTCAGAACCAGAAACCGAGGAGATCGGACTCCTTGACAATGGGGATAATGGGGATAATGATACCCTTCCCGTGGATAATGGCGATAATGGCGATAATGGCGATAATGACACTCTTCCCGTGGACAATGGGGATAATGGCGATAATGGCGACAATGGCGACAATGGAGAGGAGGAGGAGGAAATCCCTTTTATCCCAGAACCCGCGCCACCCACTCCTGAACCCACACCTGCACCTTTTGAGCCCACACCTCCGCCTGTTGCTCAACCGACACCGCCGCCTCCGGTTCCCATTCCGACACCACCTCCGACACCCACACCCACACCAGCACCCACACCCACACCCACACCCACACCCACACCCACACCCACACCAGCACCCACACCCACACCTTCGGAACCGACTCCTACACCTTCGGAACCGACACCCACACCTTCGGAACCGACACCCACACCTACACCTTCGGAACCGACACCCACACCAACTCCCACGCCGACTCTACCCAGTGCAGATTATGTTTTTGAGGGTGGCGACGGTAATAGTTTAATCTTGGGAACAGAAGGAAATGATTTGCTCTATGGTGGGGGTGGTAACAATACCCTCTATGGTTTTACGGGGAATGACACTCTTATCGGAGGTGGGGGTAATGATCTCCTGTATGGGGGTCAAAATAACGATTTCTTAGATGGGGGAAATGGTAACAATACCCTCTATGGCGGTTTAAATGATGACACCCTATTAGGGGGAATTGGTCGCGATCTGCTATTTGGAGAAGCAGGTAATGATTTCTTAGATGGCGGCGACGGTAATGATACCCTCTATGGCGGCGAGGATAATGATACTTTATTGGGTGGCAATGGTAATGATCTTTTGTTTGGGAATCAGGGAGATGATAGCCTAGATGGGGGTCCGGGTGATGATACTCTCTATGGGGGGAAAGGTGATGATACTCTGTTGGGTAGTCAGGGTAATGATATACTGCTAGGAAATATGGAAAATGATATCCTCTATGGCGGAGATGGGGATGATTGTTTATATGGTGGTCAGGGTAATGATACTCTCTATGGGGGTCGAGGTAGGGATTATTTAAGTGGCGATCGCGGTAATGATTTCCTGGTTGGTGTTGATACTAGCGCTGATTTTCCGGGACTGACAACTATTGACACCCTGGTTGGCGGAGAAGGTTTTGATACTTTTGTATTAGGCAATGAAAACGGACCGTTTTACGATAACGGTAATGATGATATTAATGGTGTGGCTGACTATGCTTTGATTTTGAATTTTAACAGCACTACTGATGTCATCTTACTGAGTAATGACGATTATTTATTCTCTACTGATATCCCCCAACCCCTCCCACAAGGAACTGCTATTTTCCGTCGGACTCCCGGCGAAAATGAGTTGATTGCTATTTTAGAAGGGGTGGTCGGTCTTCAATTTGATGGCACTAATCTTGATGATGGACCGATTAGGTTTATCTAGCACCACAAAAATGATTGGGTGTAGGGTGCGTCAGACACCGAAAACTGAAATCCACACCGGATAATTGAGGGCTGACGCACCACAAAAATGATTGGGTGTAGGGTGCGTCAGACACCGAAAACTGAAATCCA
>NZ_JARPLC010000140.1:0-11414 GCF_032350395.1 Limnospira sp. PMC 289.06 | reverse complement strand
ATATCGCAATAATGATAAGGGTTTAAGTTAATTGGAGATGTTGGGTACGAAACCCAACATCTTGGTTGGGTTTCACTGCGTTTCACCCAACCTACAAGAGATTTGGCAACTTGGTTGGGTTTCACTGCGTTTCACCCAACCTACAAGAGATTTGGCAACTTGGTTGGGTTTCACTGCGTTTCACCCAACCTACAAGAGATTTAGCAAGCCCTCACCACTAAATTAAACGATAAACAATTGACCCATCACTCTCACGATTATCCATGGTAATTAACTGCTGTATCATCATTTCTTCTAACGTTTCCCTAACTTGTTGACTGCTTAAACCGGTTTCTATTACACAATCAGCTAGGGTGACTTCTCTGTTTCTTTTCATAAGTTTGAGCAGCTTCAGTTCAACATTATTTGCTGAGGGAAGATTGGCTGAATTATTCTGGTTTAAACCGCTATTTAGTTTCTTAGCTTGATTAACAGCCCGGACATTTTCAATAGTAGCAACCACAACATATATACCATATATACCTGCCACTAAGTCAAAAAATTCATCATCCAATCCCAAAAACGTTATCAAAATAACTATTCCAAATCCTTTAAATAAGGCTTTATAACGTCCGGTATAAATATAGCCAATCGGTAGAAAGAAAAAGGTCAATAATCCCGTAGCCCAAGCATTTTTATTAGCCAATTTGCTAATTCTTTCGGTATCTTGTGAGTCACTCATAATCAATTCCTCAATTTTAGATGATTATAGTTAGGGCATAGGAAGGGGACTAAGCTACCACTAAGCGATCGCACATCTTCAACTCTCTCAGGAAATCAAAATAACCTGATCCAAATAGATATAACACATCCTGAGCGCGGGTCATTGCCACATAAAATTCCCGGCGAGCCTTTGCTTTTTCACCCACACCAAACTGCTGCACCCACGGGATAATTACAGCTTTGAACTCTAAACCCAAAGCTGATTTACCAGTAACCACCCTGACACCAGGATGACTAGAACAGTAGTTAATTTTGTGGTCATGTTTATTATCATTCACCCAAAAAACTCCCATTCCGATATGGTCTAGGGTTTTAATTAGATGCTCAAAAGATTGACTCTCATTTGTTCCCTTATAGCGGTAAATCACAGCAATCTCATGAGGTTTATATCCCTCATTTACTAACTTCTTAATAGTGTCAATTACACCATTAATTTCATCCATACGGTTTGGTTTGATATGAAGCTGTGGTATCTTACCATGTCTAACTGCTGCCAAGGGTTCTACCACAGGAAATGTCTCATCTTCCAGTTCATCATCTTCTGCTGAAGATAGATCACAAACCATAGCCCATGCTAACTGTAATATTTCCTCAGTATTCCGGTAGTTTTGGGTAAGTTTTCGCATCCTCCCCTTTGCTTTCACTCCCACAGATTTCCAGGTAAACTTATGTCGGCGATAAATACTCTGGGAACGGTCGGATACAATTACTAAATCGCCATCTTCTGGGTCTTTGAGAGCCGCCGTACAGCATTCAAACCACTTAGGATGGAAAGTATGACCTTCATCTATTAAGATGGCATCCCACCTGTCATCGCTGGGAATTTTTTGCAGTGCATTTAACAGCCTAGTACCCATTTCATAGTCGTATATATCGTCGTCTTTAAAATGGTTAGGATTGGGTAGACCTCTGAGGACGGATTTTGCCCAAGCATGGAAGTGCATAACTTCAATGCGTCGGTGATATAAAAGGTTATAGTCTTCTTTGATGAGCGATCGCAAATAAGATGCCAAAGCAACATTATAGCAGAGAATTAGGACTTTCGTATCTGTCCAACCTCCCGCTAAAATTTTAGCGCGACTGAGAAGAATCAAAGTTTTGCCACTACCTGCGACTCCCGAAAATAGTCGATGACCGGAATTTAAAGAACGCGCCAATTGTTCCTGGCGATAATCGAGAGTTGTCAGAATAATAGCATCCGGCTTAACCAGTTTACCTTCCGGGACACTGCTAGGTTTAGCTGGTTCTTGTCTAACCTGAGCTTCTGGGTGAATTACCCCTCGAATAGTATTAATTTGGTCATCTTCTAAATCTGCAAATTTAAATCGGACGGTAAACATGGCTTCCAGGCGTTTAATCAGCGCCCTTTCTCCGATTTCTTGCCATGTCATCAGTTCATCTTTGTAGCAGACCTGTGGCTTTTCTAGTAAGGCATAAATATGATTTTCCCGCGCCTGTGCTTCTGTGATATTAGTCATCACTGCACCGACACCGATAGGACATACCAACTTACCTTGATAATCTCCATCATCTTGGCACAGGATAGAATAGCCTTTAAGTTTGGAAAGCAGAGCATCTAGGTAGCCTTTCGCTTGTCTCATAGGAGACTGACAATGCTCTAATTGACCGTCTTGTTCAATATGAAAGAAAAAACTATCTGCTTTGTGGATTTGTTTAACTGACCACCCCTTAACTTCTAGTATCAGTAAACCGAAGCTGGGACTAAGGATCATAAAATCGGGGTAAAATCCGCTGGTAATGGGTTCATAGTAAACAAAGAAGTCGTCAGGTAGTTCATCCCGCAACAAGCGGAACAGCATTTTTTCTCCTTTGCTGGCTTTCGATGGGATTGAATCAGGGATGACTAATGCCATGGTTGATGAGCTAAGATGACCTGAATAGCAGCCTTGAGCTTTTGAGTAAATTTGCTTGTCGCCGCACTGATAAACTCAGTATAAAGCAATTCCTACGATTTCACAATGGGTTTACTTAACTTCATGATTGAGTGTTCGTCAGTGTCAGTAATTTAACGGATTAACTACTAACAGCTACCATGGGGAGCCTTTTCTCCTCCAGAGAAATGACAGGAGGTTGTTTGGTGAATGTTCTCCGTGGAGGCGGTTACATCTGCGATTAAGCAGGAGAATGGGGAGTAAAATTGTAAGTGTCAATTATACAGAATAGTTTGTTCTCTTGGCGATCGCATCTGAGAGGGAGGGAGGTCAAATAGATAGAATTGAGACTCCCCTGATTGGGGTGTGGCACATTCCTCAATAATGAGGAATGTTAAGCCAAGTTTTCACGGATTAAGAAAGATCGACAATATTTGCCCACTTAGCAAACGAGGGAGGAAAGAAATTTACCTCATAGCCTGAATCTTCCCATTCTTTGACCCACAGAGGGATTTTACCCCCATCAGGAGTTGAAGCAAATAACCGGGCTTTGTTCTCCACGATATAAAATATCTGTTTGAGAGTGTCTCCCTTGTCTAAAGCATCACTCAGGATTTCGTCTAACTCCGGGGGGACTCGCTTAACCCTTGTTTTGTCGTCCTCGACCCAAACCAGTTTTAAAGATTTGAGGTCGCGCGGACCCAGGTTGGTTTTAAAATAAACCCGTTTCAGGGTAGCCACGGGAGCTAAACTTCTTTCTATCCTTCTGATTTGCTGGAGTCTCAGAAAGTGCCATTCTGCTAAACGTAGTCTTTCTTCCGGTGAAATAACCCCTTTACTGGTAGCGTGTTTAAGACCATATTTAGCTTGGGAACATCCGAGGTTAGCCAGCAGATGGATTAACTCTCGTTCTTTTGGTGTGGCTTGTCGCCTCACTAAATTATGGGTCGGTTGCCGTCTTGTTTTAGTATCCATCTCAATTGGTTCGCTGCTGACGATGATAAAATCTGGGTGAAACTATTCAGTTTTCAGTAAGACTGGATTAACTTTGGTGTGTTGAAATCGATATTTCCCATCATGGCGATCGCTCCTGACTTTTTACAGTCTATCAGTACCGGGGTACGACATTAATTTTTCAGCCAGAGTCACTTAGCTACCACTGAGAAATAGGATCTTGATTTTGGGGAGTTGGACAGGAACAAAACCAAGCATGGCGGGGATTTTTCCGGTTAATGGTCTATAAAACAGCTATCCCACTTTCAGAAAAAGCGGGTGATTGCAATAGACCCCTTGAAATCTCCAAAACCGACCTGTAATAATTAATACAGACTCGCAAACCTTGATTGGTCGGTAACAGGAATTGAGCTTGTCCGTAGTGTCCGTGAGTTGTCCACTCAAATCCGACCTGATTCCCCTAGTTCAGGGGGTCGGGCGGATAGGAAATCTACCAAAGTTATCCGAAAGTTTATCGATCATTAGGGTGTTTTTTCATCAGGGTGCATTTCCTTTACTCAAAACATCTATCATCATTCTACCTCAGCCAGAGAGGGTTGCTCTCATGCTTTGAGGCGATTAGTTTCGATGACCCACTGTTCTCACCGGAAGCCAAAAGCATTCCGGTGCGTTTTTTTGTGCCCATTTTGGTTGCTGAGAGTTTCCTTTACCAAATCTTTACAATAGGGGGCTTGACCCCTCATAGCAAAAAGGCTATATTGTGTTATGTAGATGCACCCTGATGGTAGAGAGAGTTGCTCAGGCAGTTCTCTCTTTTTTTTTGTCCCGTTTCCTGGACTGTGGCAGAATACTACTCTGGTAGCCTCAAATATGGCGGGGAATATGGGAAAGCGGGTTCACCTCTGGGAAAGTTGGGTTAAGCACGATCGCATTAATTTGGTTTTACTACTGGTCTGGTGCGCGATCGCCTTAATTTTGCGTCTGATCAACTTAGAAGCTAAACCAATCTGGAGTGATGAATTCGCCACCCTAGCCTTTAGCCTGGGTCATGGTTTCCATAGGGTCCCCTTGGATACAGCGATCGCTCCAGAATTACTGCTGTTTCCCCTACACTTGGGCGATCATATGGCGATCGCTTCCGTTTCCGAAAGGCTATTTACAGAAAGTAACCATCCCCCCATTTACTTTTGGTTGACCCATCTGTGGGTTCACTGGTGGGGAACTCCGGGGGATTTAGTCTCAATTTATATAGCCAGATCCCTTAGTGTTCTATTTGGGGTCGCTACAGTTCCCGCTATATTTGGCTTGGGGTGGCTATGTTTTAGATCTGTACTCGTTGGACATCTGGCGGCGGCGTTGATGGCCGTTTCACCATTTGGGGTATATTTAGCCCAGGAAGCACGACACTACACTTTGGCAATGTTCTTGGCGATCGCATCTTTCGCCTGTCTCACGGTCGCTATTGAACGCCTCAAAGCACAAATCTCTCTCCCGGTCTGGCTGGTTTTGGTGACTGTCATAGTTAATAGCCTAGGAATGGCCGTCCATTTCTTTTTTATCTTCCTCCTGATAGCCCAAGGGTTAATAGTTTTGGCATTTTGGATTCAGGATATCCGCTACTATCCTCTACGGTTTCCCAAGCTGAAACTCTGGAAAGGGTTTTATGCGATCGCATTAGGTACAGCTATCGGTAGCTTGGTGTGGTTGCCAATTTTTCTGAAAATTTCCACCGGAGATAGCCAGTTAATTGCTTGGACTTTACCGAGTCGCAATCATTTTATTGAGCCCATTTTTCGGCTAATCGCTTGGGTGATTACTATGGTGATTATGTTACCCGTCGAAAAGCAACCTTTGCCCATTATTATAGTTTCTAGTGCCGTGGCTTTGCTGGTTTTAGGGGTATTAGGAAAAGTAGTAATTGATGGTTGGAAGTTTCAAAGCGATCGCCACAAAGAATCACTGAAGTTATGGCTAGGCTTTACTTTGGTGATTATGGCTATATTTGTCGGAATGGCTTGGGCTATTGGTTTGGATTTAACCCTAGCAGCCCGATATCAGTTTATTTATTTTCCCGTTGTGTTACTAATCCTGGCCGCCGGGTTGGCTAAAAGTTGGGAGTTTCCCGGAAAATCTCAATGGCGACGATATGCGATCGCTTTTATAGGTTTCATGTCTTTATTAGGTGGGTTAATGGTAGTGTATAACTTAGCTTACCACAAACCCGATCGCCCCGAACTTGTCGCTGAGGAAATATCCGCTTATTTAAGGTCAGATATTCCCACCTTAATTGCCACCGTTCACAAAAGCCATGAACAAACCGGGGAAATGATGGGAATTGCCTGGGAATTACAAAAGTTAGGTATCCGGGAAAATTCCCCTTTCTTTCTACTGGCGCATCGCCATGATGGTGATTCTTTAACTTCGACCAATACCTTAGTTAAGACTCTGAATAGATGGCCGCAACCCATGAATTTATGGTTGATTAACTTTGCCGCTGAATTTGACCATTCCGGGTCTAATTGTGAGCGAGAATTGGGGGTAAAATCTCGGGTTCCTGGTTATTTCTTGCGGATGTATCGCTGTGGGTATAATGAGAGTTTATGAGGAGAATTGTGCTTTAATTTGCTAATGGGGTTTGCATGGGGGTGACACTTACAGATACTATGGTTATTTAATAACATAAGTTAGCAAAAGACATGAAGGCAATTACTCTTCTCGGTTCTACAGGTTCTATCGGTACTCAAACTCTCGATATTGTTGCTCATCACCCCGATAAGTTTAAAATTGTGGGATTAGCCACAGGTAGTAATGTCACTCTCCTGGCGCAACAGGTGCGACAGTTTCGGCCGGAAATTGTCGCTATTTGTGACCAGAATAAGTTGTGGGAATTGCGAGAGGCGATCGCCGATCTTGACCCCCAACCCATTATAGAAGCAGGAGAGTCTGGTATAGTGGAAGTTGCCCGCTATGGAGACTCGGAAGCTGTGGTGACTGGTATTGTTGGCTGTGCCGGACTATTGCCAACAATTGCAGCTATTGAAGCCGGTAAGGATATCGCCCTGGCTAATAAGGAAACTCTCATCGCTGGCGGACCTGTCGTCAATCCTATGATTGAGAAATATGGCGTTAAATTGTTACCCGCTGACTCCGAACATTCCGCTATTTTTCAGTGTCTGCAAGGGGTTCCCTCTGGGGGTTTACGACGGATTATTCTGACAGCTTCTGGGGGCGCTTTTCGTGATTGGCCTGTAGAAAGGTTAACCGAGGTCACAGTGGCTGATGCAACTACGCATCCTAATTGGTCTATGGGCCGTAAAATTACCGTTGATTCCGCTACCATGATGAATAAGGGTCTCGAGGTGATTGAGGCTCATTTTCTGTTTGGTTTGGATTATGATCAAATTGATATTGTCATTCATCCCCAGAGTATTATTCACTCTTTGATTGAGTTGCAGGATACTTCTGTATTGGCGCAGTTGGGTTGGCCGGATATGCGTTTGCCCCTATTATATGCTCTATCTTGGCCGGAAAGAATTTATACCGATTGGGAACAGTTGGATTTGGTCAAAGCTGGTAATTTGACTTTTAAAGCACCAGATAATCAAAAATATCCTTGTATGCAGTTAGCATACGCGGCCGGACGGTCTGGGGGGTCTATGCCAGCCGTGTTAAATGCCGCTAATGAACAGGCTGTGGCTCTGTTTTTAGATGAAAAAATTAGCTTTTTGGATATTCCCAAGGTCATTGAAATGGTGTGCGATCGCCATGAACAAGATAATTGTCAAAATCCCAGTTTGGATGATATCTTAGCCACCGACCTATGGGCACGTCAAGCAGTTATCGAGGCTAGTGCAAGGGTTAATCAAAAAACGGCGATCGCTTTGTAGTTGATTGTATGTAGTTGATTGTATCCTAGAAAAACCCGGTTTCTGTGTCCACTGGGAACTTGAGAAACCGGGTGTTTTGCTTAACCGGGTGTCGCCCTAAGTGGTGACACCAGTTTCCGGTTGTACTTCAGGAGTTGGGGGTTGGTAGGAATAGTATCCCGCTACTTCCTCATAAACCTTGATGTATTCCCGGGCTGAGTTTTCCCAGCTAAAGTTTTGGTGCATGGCTCGCTGTTGGAGTCGCCGCCAATGGTCTTTATAGCGGAAAGCCTCCGAAGCGCGAACCATAGACGTAAAGAAGTCCAGAGGTTCGTAGCGGTCAAAACAGTAACCTGTGCCGCCTTCCCCTACTGGGTCGTTATGGGATACCGTATCGACTAAGCCTCCTGTACGCCGCACAATGGGAATACAGCCATAACGCATTGCTAACATTTGGCTAATTCCGCAAGGCTCAAAACGACTGGGCATAATTAAGGCATCCGCACCAGAATAAATCCGCCGTGATAGGGCATCATTAAACAGAATTTGGGTCGTCATTCTCCCCGGATAGCGGGATGCCATTTGCCACATTTGGGTTTCGTAATAGCGATCGCCTGTTCCCAGTAAAATAAATTGGGAATCAGTAAAGGACATAAACTGATCCATAATTTGAATTACTAGATCGAGTCCTTTTTGTTCCACCAGTCGTGTTACCATACCAATCAGGAAGGCACCGGAGTTAACTTCTAGTCCTAACTCTTCCTGAAGGGCAACTTTATTGGTTTTCCGTTTTTCCACGGTATCAGCATTAAAGTTTTCCACGATATAGCGATCGTTTTCCGGGTTATAAGACGACGTATCAATCCCATTAAGAATCCCCGACATTTTGCCACTTATATAGGAGAGCAAACCTTCCATGTTTTCCCCATAGCCAGCCGTTTGAATCTGACTAGCATAAGTGGGAGATACTGTAGTTACCCGGTCAGCAAATTGAACCGCTGCCGCCATGACATTATGACCTTCCATAAACCAAGGACACCAGGTAATCCGTTCCAAAAACCAGCGCCAAGGTCCTTGATAAGCTAAATTATGAATGGTAAAGATAGTACCTATATCAGGGGTTTCTTTCATCCATACGGGAATCATCCCGGTATGCCAATCATGACAGTGAACAATTTGGGGTTTCCAGTAATTCCAACAAAATTCAGCAGCCCCATTCGCAAATAGGGTGAACCGCCAATCCTCATCTTCTCCATAGTAAATCCGACGAGGCATAAACGAAGGATGTCCAAATAAATATAATGGAACATCAGTTTTGGGAAATGTCGTCTCAAAAACCGCAAATTTTTGATACATGGCGGTTCCCCACCATATAGGTTCCTTGGGTATTTTGATTTTGTCTGGTAAAAAGCCATAGTAGGGCATAAATACCCGGACATCATGGCCCATTGCCCGCAAGACCTGGGGCAAAGCACCCACGACATCCCCCATACCCCCGACTTTGGCCAGGGGTGCCGCTTCCGCCGCTACAAATAAAATTCGCATAATTGTATTTTGCGTTCCCTTAGATCGAGATGCGTAACGTGATCATACCGGAGGCCGTTGCAATATTTTTACATTTTTCCGAAAGTACCTAGAATGATCCCACCGGTCAGCCTAGAGCAAGAAGTGATCAACGTTCACACATGAATGCTCCGCCACCTGCGTTCCGCGAGGTGGGGGTGGGGACAAGGATTTATCCCTCGTGACAGGTGGCATTCTCACCGTGTTGCGGGAACTTTTGCCCGCATACACCCCTAAGTCGTTTCCGCTTCGGGCTGATGAATAGTTTTGCCCTGAGTCTGACGTTGATTAACCGACTACAGAGGACTTATAAGCCGCTTTACCTTTCTCAACCAATCGTGTCTCTGGGGAGTTCGGGTTCTATGCCCGCCCATTACCGTGCCAGTTGATTAGGGGTCGAGAGTGAAGTCACCTTCACCCCCTCCCATTCAGAACCGTGCATGAAAGTTTCCCTTCACACGGCTCCTAGTTTGATTGCTCCATTGTTAAGGACACAGCATCGGCTTCATCTAGTGCCGTTTTATCATCATGACAGTGGCGGTGCAATAGTTGAAGATTCTTGTACTCCTCTTTACCACCTTGGCTTCGAGGTACTATGTGGTCTACTTCAACTAAATCTGATGGGGTAAAGTATTGCCCACACCAGGCGCACCTACCTTTTTGCTTTTTAAGTAGTTTTGCTACCCTTGTTGGTGTATCGATTGCCTGACCTTTCCTGGTTGCCCAATAAGTCCAATTTCCGTCGTATGGTGTTGCATCCGGGCGCACTAGGGTATGTCTGACAATTGGCGTCCAGCTATGCTTGTGGAAATGTAACCCATCTTTGGTTTGGAACATCCAACTTTCTTGTCTTTCTTTCCCATTACTGAGTTTAACTTTTCCAGGTATGAAATAATTACTCAGTTTTTCGTAGTTTGCCTTTCCGCATCTTGAGACTGTCCATGCCCTTAACATTTGCCAAATTATGTGGTCTAGCTTAGAGAAGGTTTCTATTGAAACGACCCCTGAATAGTAATTTGACCATCCCCGTATTATCGGATTTAGCTTGCTAATCAAGGCTGATTGGGGTGCTGTCTTATGTTGTTTGATTACACCCTTAATCACTTCTATCTGGGCTTTAACTGCCTTCTTACTGGGTTTGATGTGGGTTAAAAAGGTTTTCCTTGTGTCCCTATTTATCTTCCCCGCTCTATGTTTTCCTGCTGGGTATTGCCTAATATTGAATCCCAAGAAATCGAAACCAGGTTCTTCTGTTTTCCCTTCATATTGTATGGGGTTAAGTGTATGACACACTCTGGTCTTTTCCGGTTTAATCTCTAATCCTATAGGTTTTAACCAACGGGAAATAGCAGTTTTGCACTGTTCAATGATGTCCAGTGACGGTGATATCACTACAAAATCATCAGCGTATCTTATTAGGGTGGCTTTAACTTTACCCCCACTTGCTTTTGGATACATTGTTTCAATTAACCTAGCCATTCCATCCAGTGCAATGTTGGCGAGTATTGGACTTATTACCCCTCCTTGTGGTGTCCCGGCTTCTGTATCCTCGAATACGCCATTGTCTAGCACTCCTGCTTTTAACCATTGTTTCAGGTCGCGTTTAATTACGCTAGGACAATGAATTTTGGACAGTAGGTAATCATGGTTTATTCGGTCGAAGCATTTCGCTATATCCGCATCAAGGACATAGTATTGACCCTGATTTATGGCCGTGTATATTCTACCAATCGCGTCATGGGCTGACCTGCCTGGTCTGAACCCGTAGCTTGTGCCTTCAAATCTCCCTTCCCATTCGGGTTCGAGAGCCGATTTCACCAAGGCTTGCCTGGCTCTATCTTGGATTGTGGGTATCCCTAGAGGACGTTTCTCATCCCTTCCAGGTTTTGGAATCCACACCCTTCGTAGTGGTTTTGTTTTGAGGTTTCCCTTGATTTTCTCAGCCATTTCTAACCTTTGCTTAGGGGATATTACGACCATCCCATCTACTCCAGCCGTCTTTTTGCCTTGATTGTCTTGGGTCACCCGTCGCACCGCTAAGAGCCGGGCATAATATGATTTCACCAATAGACGTTGCCACCTTCTAACCTTTGCATCCTGTCCCGATTTAGCTGCTTGAAATATACTCTTTTGGAGCTTGAAAACTTTCCGTTGAACCTTAGTCCATGGGATTGCCTTCCATGCGTTGTTCGTAGTCTTGATTGGTTTTGGTTTCCCAAACCCTTTCTTTAAACTCGCTATCGCCATTTGTACACCTACTAGGCTCTATTTCTTTACAATCAAACCGTGACCTGTTAGCATATCCCTGCCATTACAGTAGGGCGTTGGCTTTTGGTCACATCTCACATCCTCTAGGACTTGCGGTTACACTTATCCC
>NZ_JARPLC010000139.1:0-11464 GCF_032350395.1 Limnospira sp. PMC 289.06 | reverse complement strand
GTGTACTTGCACTCATTTTGCACTAACTCCTAATAATGCGATCGCTTTTGAGTGCACTAGAGTAACGGTAGAATAGGGGTTATAGGCTTTATAGTGGGTTCAAATCCCACCCTCTCCGTTGTTTCAGCCCCTACACAAATACCTTTGGCTATAATTTGGCTATAATTTGGCTATAAATTTAGGCAGTTATAGCCAAAATAAATTTTCAGAAATTTACCCCCCCGCCCCCATCCACAAACCTTTGTGTACCTATATATGCGTCATGTGAACAACTTGCACCAGTACACTGGTTAATTTTGGGGACTGGATGCAAGCCTAAACCAACCTGTACCATATCGCCTCCCAAACTGCCAAAATATCAATGTACATTGATATCTCAGAAGATTAACGGAATCCTTTTTGTGTCAATTTGACATCAACTCCTAACAGCGTCAGAGCCTTGGCGATCTCCAATTTAATCGCGCCGCCATTATTAGCTTTCAATTTTGTGGCAGGTAAGAGGATATCAATTATCTGCTGGTAGATCGGATTTGGCTTATGCTCACCTGGTGGTTGGTGGTTGCCATTACTGTTTACCGGTATCTCAATCACGTCGCCCTGATCCATCTGATGAGCGATCGCCAATAGTTCCTCTGCAAATACATCCGGAACTCGGATCGCGCGGGTCGGGGTGTTGATCCATTTGGGTTGTTTTAAGCCACTGGTATCAGGATGGTAGTTAGCCATAGGATTTTTATACCTCTATCATTGTACATTGATAATGTATATCATTGTACATTGATAAGTGTCAAGTACAAGGTTATATTTTGCCCGCTATTGTCCACTAATCTGGTCGGGTATCGGTCCCTTGCCTAGGATGATTATTATATCAATGTACATTGATAAGTTGACAGGCGATCGCCTAAGCCCGAAACCCGCCAATTACTAACAAGCGTCCTGCCCCCGTCGCCCGTTAAAGAGTAGGCCCAAAGCATAGAACGGGCCATTTTAGATGTGGTCAGTATTGGATATAAAAAAAATCACAAATTAATTTTGGGTGTCCTGCCTGTCCACTGTGGCTGTAACGTCTATACCAAGGGGATTACAGGGTGGACAGGCAAAAAAAAATCTGCCTGTCCGCTGCCTGTCCTGCCTGTCCGTTTAATTGGACAAAAAAATACCCGACCTGGTGCGATCGGGGAGGGTAAGGGGTGTTATATGTTTGGCTGAGACTTTGCCGAGGGCGTGACTTATAAGTCTTTATTTATCTTCGGTCAACTCCCCCGACTGCTTGGCTCGTTCAACTTCTTGGAGTAAAAGCCAAGCCATCAGATTGGAGAGGGAACGAAAACGCTTTTTGGCTAACCGTTCCCCCGTTTCTTTAAGGTCTGGATCAATATAGACGTTTACACGCGGCAGTTTGCTCGGCACTGTCTGAGAAATCATGGGTGCATCTTCATTGTACTGTACAGCCATATTTTAGCAAAAAAGTGTTGACAGTGGGTGTACCGAAACTGTACAATTGACACACGGAAACAAAAACAAGCCCACTGGTGTGTATGCTTGGCGGCTGACACCAGTGGGCGCGAAAACCCCTTTACAGGAGTAACTATGACTTTAGCAGAACTTAAAGCTAATGCGATCGCCTCAACCCTAAACCCACCAATCGCCAACAATCATCCTGTCCCCATCAACCCGTCAAGAGTAGGCCCAAAACATAAAACGGGCCATTTTTTTGTACAGCCAGTAATGGATTTAAAAAAAATCACAAATTTTTATTTTTGGGTGTCCTGCCTGTCCCCTGTGGCTGTAACTGCTATAGCAAGGGAGTTACAAGGGGGACACCCAGAAAAAATTCTGCCTGTCCCCTGCCTGTCTACCTGTCCCCTTCTGTTGGACAAAAAAATACCCGACCTGGTGCGATCGGGGGTTGGTGATTGTGTATTGATTGAACCTGCTATTAGAGAAACGCCCGTACAGACAAAAAGTGGGTGTTCAAATTTCACCTTTGTTCTTGGCTTCCTCAATTTCCAACTGCAACAGGCGGCGGATAAGGCTTGAAAGAGATCTTTGTCTCTTCTCTGCTAATTTTTTACCCTCTTCTAACATCTGTTCATCCAGGTAAACCTGTAGCTTTGGCTTGTTGCTAGGCACAGTGGCAGTCATATAGGTGTTACTCCAATTCTACTCTTACTCAAAAAAATATGCTAGGGGTATTTACAGAGCATTCACTTTTATGGTACAGTTAATTTACCGAAAGGTCAAACACAAAATAACCCACTGGTGTCAGCCGCCAAGCAAGCCACCAGTGGGTCTGAAAACCCCTTTACAGGAGTAACTATGACTTTAGCAGAACTTAAAGCTAATGCGATCGCCTCAACCCTAAACCCACCAATCGCCAACAATCATCCTGTCCCCATCAACCCGTCAAGAGTAGGCCCAAAACATAAAACGGGCCATTTTTTTGTACAGCCAGTAATGGATTTAAAAAAAATCACAAATTTTTATTTTTGGGTGTCCTGCCTGTCCCCTGTGGCTGTAACTGCTATAGCAAGGGAGTTACAAGGGGGACACCCAGAAAAAATTCTGCCTGTCCCCTGCCTGTCTGCCTGTCCGCTTCTGTTGGACAAAAAAATACCCGACCTGGTGCGATCGGGGGTGAGTAAACGCAACAACAAATAAGTTGTTACTTTGAATTGTCTGTTAATTCTTCCTTTTCCGCTTCCTCTACAGCCTTTTCCGCTATCACAGCCATCAAATTTGACAGTGTGCGTCGTTGAATCCCAGCCAATTTTTCTAGTTTCTCCTTAATTTCGGGGTCAACATAAAAAGCAATTCTGGCTAATTTGGTTGGCCCGCCCACAGTTTTTAGTCCGCTAATCATAATTTCCTTGCAATTATACCACAACGTGCTATTATGGTTTTATGCTAACACAGCCTATACACAACTATATTAGCCTGTGCGTGATACATATAGCCTGTGTTGGCAATTGCCAACAAAATACCCACTGGTGTCTGCGGCCAAGCATACACACCAGTGGGCGCGAAAACCCCTTTACAGGAGTAACTATGACTTTAGCAGAACTTAAAGCTAATGCGATCGCCTTGGGATTATCAAAAGAAGATATCCGCCAGTTTGGCGACTTGCGTTCAAAAGCCACTTGGGAAGCCGCTATTACCCAAGCCGAATACGAAGCCGTACCAGAGGCCGAGCCTATCCGCGAAACTCTGTCCGATCAGGTTATGGTTAACCCTTTATATCAGGCAGAACCTGACACCACAAATCAGCCGAAAAATCAATGTACATTGAAAGAAACGGGAACTGATTACCGTACTCCCCAGAGTGTAATTTTGGTTACAGGGGCCTGCGATGGTATTGAGGAAGTTATTGATTTTGCTGCTGACCTTGGAGAGGCGCGACACATTGCCGACCAAGTTAAGTTGATGTTTGGGCAGCAAATCATAATCCGAGAATCCGATGGTAGTAGTGAGATGCTCTACCGTCGCCACGATGATGAGGTTGACCCCGACACCCTGCCAGAACTCAAGGATAAAGACGATCGCTTTGATTGTTGGAGTCCCTGGATGAAAGTAGGCGCTAAATTTACCACCCCCCGTGGCAACCGTTTCACCATTGTTGGCTTTGACAAGTGGGGAAACTGCCACGCGATCGCCGATGGGGATGAGGAGACCCAAACCTTCCGGCTTAGTCATCTGATTCAGTACACCCCAGAAGCTGACGATGATACCCGTCACGAAATTATTGAACAATTCCGCCAATCCGGGGTATCTGATGCTGATATCGCTGAATTGAAAGCCTCGCCCCTTTCTGTTACCGGTGCCGCAGTCGTTTTGGGTTTTCTGGAAGGCTTGCTTGAGCCAATCCCTGCCACCGGTGTGGTTGTTGGTTTGGTGCTGAGTTTTTTCGCCCTGGGGTGAGGGATGCCGGATGGGTGGGGTTCAAAGTTTCCCTAACTGCCGTGGCGATCGCTCTCCTGTGGCTAGGATTCTGGCTAGGGACTGGTGATCTAAGAATTCCCCCCTTTACCCTCACTGTAGACATTGCCAACCCCAACACAGAGGAACAGAAATGACACCCGAACATTGCCGTATCAGGGATTTAGTCATGAGATTGTATTGTCTCTTTTTGGATAATCCCGATGCCATAGCAGTTTTAAGTCCAGTGGTGCAACGTCAAATTGCCCTGTTCTGTTCTGATGCCGGCGCTGTTTTCGAGTGCAGCCTAAACCGATTGGATGTCAGGACAGAAAGGAACAGGAAAACCCGGCAATTAACACTTGATTAAAAATGCGATAACCGCGCTTGGGAGGGTAGCCGCCCGTTATCACCAAGTTTGTTACCCATTAGTTAGGAACATTTGATTATGATTGGATTTCTCAGAGGCGACGATGTGAAAGGTGGGGCGATCGCCCCCGTTGAGGGTCAGCATAGCAACCTTGATAAAGGGTCGGTTTTTGTTACTAGCCCCAACGGCATTACCCCCACTGGCCCTGGTAGCTGGGAGCATTTCCGTTTCGCTCCCGTGCTTGACCGCCCCCGTGTTCTTGATCCAGCCGAAGCCGATGCCCTCACCGACCTAGCCGATGAATCTGACAAGCACGTTGTTAGCACCCGGAAAGGATACCGAGCCTTAAAGCGATTGGATAACAATAGCCGCAAGGTCAACGAATCCTATGAGAAGTTGCGCCGCCATCAGGCTGGGAATGAACACAAGATTCAGTCAGCTAAACACGATTCAGCCAAATACTTGCACGGATTGCGACCTAAATATGCGCGCTTAGGGCAAGGTTTGGAAAAATCCGCACAACTGGCTGATCAGAAAATTAACGCCCTGATGTCTACCCTGTAATCCCATAAAAACGCCCCCGTTATTGGGGGCGAAAATATCAAAGGAAGTAGAACAGAATGATTCAATTGTATAGAATGCTTGGGTTGATTTTGTTATTTGGTGCGAGTAGTTCCACCGTGTCACTGTTGGCTGTCAGTCACCAAAGTTTCCGCCTCCCTGCCTTCTGGCTTGCCTTAATTGCCGCCAGCGTCTTGGGTGCAATGGGGGCGATCGCCTACTATCACAGAGACAAATCTGAGGAATGGTGGCAGTGGTTAGTTTTGGCGATCGCTGTGGCTGCTGTTCTAATTATTGGGGGTGCAATCCAATGGATGTAATCAATCCCAACGCCAACAATCAAGCCATTCGGAGTAATTGGAGATTGTTAAACGGCATATCAGTCTTAATAGCAGTTACAGCATCACCAGTTTGGTTTTTTACACCTTTCCTCACATACCAAAACACCCTAAGATGGTTATCTATTAGCTATGGTATGGGGGGCGGCGCTGGATTACTCTTGACCAGTAATGAATTGGCAAAACTCAAGCCAAAAATTACCGCATTAAATAAACAAGAGGAGGCAGATTTCAAGCATTCGGTCGCCAGTTCACTCTATCTAACTCAGCAGACTAACCAGGCAATTGCCGAATTTCTAAATTTTCAGAGACATGACTCCCTTTATGCTCAACCAGAACTCCTAGACTCCCATGCTCACGGGGAGTTCAGAGAGTTACCAGAAAAGTTAGAAAGTTCTGAGTTAGCTAGTCAGTTTGAACTTGCCGAACTTTCTAAACTTGCCGAACGCTACCAGCAAGCCGTACTAGACGCGCTAGATAAAGGAATGATAGAATCTAAGATTATCAAAGACGTAATGGGTTTGGGTGGTGCTAAATATGCCAAAGGTCGTGCTGTACTTGAGTTAATTAAACAGGACGCAGAATATGAAGATTAAATTGTTTCACGAGAGTTTTTTGGACATAATGCAATGTTTGGATGGGACTATCTTAATCAACCTTAAGGTTAAGATACCTGTGTTTGAGAGAGACCCACAGCACATTAAATGGTTGTGTGAAGCGCACGAATGGCTGCGCCCCTATTTTCCTTTTTGGAGAGGAGTTTGTTAGTATGGCTAATCAGTTTATGCTAACCATCCCGACTGATAGGACAGCTAGACGCATTTTTACTCTCAGAATTCTTGTATACAGCTATCGGTCGTATGTGATAGATATACACTTATCACCTATTAGTTTTGACTACGACAATGACCATATAAGATGGTTGTGTAAAACCCACAAATGGTTAATGCCTTATTTTCCGCTTTTTGATTTTCTATAATTCTGGTGGTGTTGGTCATGATAAGACTCACAAGAAAATACAGGTTAGCAATAGAAATAGCCCCGAATTTTTCTCATTCTGATCGCGATTCGCTTTACAGCCACTTAGTCGGTATGGGGTATTGGTGGAATGGTCAGGCTTGGGCATTTGTTGAGCCAGAAGATTCACACCCTCCCAGCGGCGTGATTCGTATTCGGGTAATGACTGCCAGTAAGCTGGTGGCTAAGGTTGCCACTGAGCTTGCCGAACGTTTTGAATTAGATGGTTATACGCTATCTGACACTTCCAGAGTCTACCCCTGTCGCCCACCAAACAACAATGATGGCCGGGTTTATTTAACATTTATTCCCCCAGAGGGATGGGAGTAGCAGAAAATCAAACCGTAACACCCCCCTTTCCTTGATGTCCCCATCCCATCCTCAATCCGTCTTAATTGCTATCGCTGTCCTAAGCTGTCTCCCTTGCATATCCGGAAACCCTATAGATTTCCGTAACTGTTCGCATATCTAGTGCGATCGCATCCTAAGCTATTACCGGTATAAATAAATGGCTTGTTAATTAGCTTTTTGGGATGATTCCCTACTAACACTGTTCTATTGCCATCCTTATGGCTTACTTGATTTTACCGCTAGAGGAGTGTATCATAATCTCTTTAAAAGAATAGTGGCGGTTAGCCGATTAAACCTTTATCCCCTGTGGATAAAAATACTTCATCACCCCTAACCCGTTTCGCGTCTACTCTTAAAAACACTTTTCTTATACCCCCTTGGGGGAGAGTAGCAGGCCGTGAAATCGCGATTGTATGAGGTTAAGGCATTGGAAGAGGGAATCTAATCGGTTTTAACAAGAAAGTAAAACCAACTAGAAATGGTGGCAGCTTTCTTATTGAGTAAGTAGTAGCAACGAGGGAAAATCTAATAAAGCATTCGGCGGGCGGGGACTAAAAAAGGAAAATTTCCAAAAACAACACAGCCATTGTATATGGCTATTCAGTCAGTCTCCGATTGACTGACGACCGCCTACCATTGCGGATAGACTCCACAAAAAAACAATTAGGGTCTGGATTTCCCTTTTTCCCAGACCCTAACGGGTTATTAACTCTCAAGCGACTTGAACTCAATCGCCCAAAAGTATTTTTTGAATTATGGCAATTATAAAACAAAGCAAAACAGTTAGCAAGTTAATTGCAGCAATTTCTAGTATCCCTAGTGATTGGGTCTTAACGCCAGTTAACGGGGAAAAAGCACCCTACAGAACGGGTTGGCAGAAAGAGTCAGCTATATCTAGGGATGTTTTGGTTGATGAGATAAGTAAAGGACGCGCTAAAGGCTATGGTCTGAGAACGGGAAAGGTTAGTGGCGGTATTGTAGCCATTGACGCGGACGGACACAAAGCGCATGAGTTAGCCGAATCATTGGGGGGATTGCCACCCACTGTTAGTTTCACCAGTGGCAAGGAAGGGCGCGCCCAATATTTGTATTTAATCCCCGACACATATTGGGATAAAATTACCACTAAGAAATTACCGACAGGCCATAAATCATCTGACGGGAAAGAAGAGTTACTAGAGTTACGATGGGACGGTTGCCAGTCAGTTTTACCCCCATCAAAACACCCGGAAACTGGAGAGTATAAATGGCTAAAATCTCCCAATGAAATTGATATTGCCCAAGCACCACTATGGGTGATAAACAAAATGTTAAAAGAGACACCCCAGCCAATGCCGTTGGTTGTTTTGCCGGAGTCTATACCGTTAGAAGCGTGCTTAACCAAAGACGATCGCCAACTACTAAAGACGGGAGCCTCGCAAGGAAGCCGTAACGATAGCGCGGCTAAACTTGCCAGGAATTTAATCGGAACCCACAACTGGTTACACTCTAATGGGGAGAGGTGTCAGGATGACCCACATATTTTGTTTAATAACTATTGCGATCGCTGCAATCCGCCATTACCACCACGGGAAAGAGGCGCGATTTGGAAGTCAGCAGAAAAAAGTAATCCCACACCAACATTGTCAGAAGATTATTTAACAAATTGTGTCAAGTCTTACCGGAGACAGCCTACCCATACACCCACACACTGGACAGAAAAAGATGCTATAAACACGGTGGTTAAATGTGATTTACAAATCCTCAAAGACATAGAAAAAATCAAACGTGCCTTTGGGGAGAGAATTCGCTATAACACCCGTTTTAAGGTGATTGAAATTGATGGTGAGCCTATCAACCCTGACGCTCCTGAAATTGATTTAGCCAAAAAGGGTGGTGTTGAGATTAAGGGAAGTTTGAGAATCAAGAATCAAATCATCCTTGATGTAGCTCAAAGTAATAGCTTTGATCCGTTTGAGGATTATCTGGAAGATTGCCATAAAAAATGGGACGGTCAGAATCGTATCAATGGGGCAGCAAAACGTTATTTTGGGACAGATAACCCATTACACCAACGTTATTTAGAGTGTTTGTTAGTCGGAACTGTAGCTAGGACTAAAAAACCAGGATGCAAATTTGACACTTTATTAATTCTGCATGGTCAACAGGGGATAGGAAAATCTACATGGTTCAGAACCATGGTGGGTGATGACTTTTTCTGTGATGACATGGGGGACTTTAAAGAAAAAGATGAACGCCTAAAAATGCACCAATCTGTCTGGACAGAATGGGCGGAAGTAGAAAACAATATTAGCAGGAGTACGTCAGGAAAAATCAAGGCTTTTATTACAACTCAAACAGACAATATACGCCCCCCTTATGCACAACGTTCAACAGCGTACCCGCGCGCGAATGTGTTAGTTGGTTCAACCAACCGCACCGATTTTAACCATGATGAAACTGGCGCGCGGCGTTTTATGGTTATCCCAGTTTCTCAGGTTATCCCCACAAATTTGGTAGAGGATGAACGCGATCAGCTTTGGGGTGAGGTGGTAGAACTATATCGGCAAGGCCGTTGTTTCTACCTGACCCGTGAGGAACAGCAGCAAGCCAATTTGCTTAATAAAGAGTTCACAGAACACAGCTATCTACACGAGTTAATAGAGCAATTTGTTACTGATAAAGACACAGTAACAACTGAAGAGATAAAAGACTACCTTGGTAAACTAGATGGTGAAAAAATAAAAACAAATGAATTCAATCGCATTGAGCGAGAAATCAGGAAAGTAATGACAAATTTGGGTTTTTCCCAAAAACGATTCAACCGCAACGGGACCAAGAGAATGGGGTACATAAAGGACCAGCCAGTCCGGGAAGCGGACAGGCAGACAGGCAGCGGACAGGCAGCGGAAAAGGTGGGTGTCCACCCTGAAACACCGACACAGCAGTTGATTCAGACTGAGCGGACAGGCAGGACAGGCAGACAGGCAAATTTTGTTAAAAACGATCTAAACACAGCTAACTGTGTAGTTGGCCCTGTAAAAAACGGGACTTTAGGCCCTGACCCTGACAGCCAATCCGACGGTAGAGGTTTTGATGTCGGGGAAATCCCAGACACTTTTTACTGTGACACTACAGAAGAGTGTGAGGACGCTATAAAAAAGATTTTCATAGATTTATACAACAACAAAGAGCATCGGATCAGGAAAAATAAGCTCATAGCAAAATTTGCTGACACAGAGTTAGCTGAGTTAACTATAACCAGGTTACTAGATTCTTGGATGCTCCAAGAAATTAAGGATTATGTTTATGTTATCCCCCAAAGAATAAGAAATACTTGGTTTTCTGCAGGCAAGACAGTTGTG
Organism: Limnospira sp. PMC 289.06; assembly: GCF_032350395.1. Classification (NCBI taxonomy): domain Bacteria; kingdom Bacillati; phylum Cyanobacteriota; class Cyanophyceae; order Oscillatoriales; family Sirenicapillariaceae; genus Limnospira; species Limnospira sp. PMC 289.06. The sequence goes on along the minus strand of NZ_JARPLC010000139.1, from coordinate 1,568 downwards.
ATTAACAAAGAAGATGATCCACTTTGTTCTTATCATGCTGAAATCACTCAGGTTGTTTCAAAAAATAAAGTTGCAGTAAAGGTTGGCAACAACTATGGGATATATGAAATCAAGTATTTAAGACCTAAACAAGATTAAGCCACTAATACAGTTAAAATCATCAACGAATCATGCAAAATAAATCATCCTAACGTTACAAAGGCAAGGTAGGTGTCGGAATGTGTAATAATAAACTCAGGCTTTCGTTGCCACGGCATTTATTTCCTGAACAACGGAAATATATTTATCTAGGGTTTAAAGACACCCCAGAAAACAGAAAAATTGCCGAAGCCAAAGCCAAGGCAATTGAAAGTGATATCGTTTATGAGCGCTTTGATTACACGCTGAAAAAATATACACAACAGCCACCACCACATCAAGACGAAGTGAAAATCACAACCCTTCAAGACCTGTATTATGAATATATTAATACGCGCAAAAAAACAGTCAGACCGGGGACTTGGAATAATAACTATATGGTGGCGTTGAGACACATACAAAGGTCGCCGTTCTGCAATGCGGACATATCAACGATAATTGGTCAGGATGTATATGATTGGGCTATTCAGAATCTGACCCCTGACACCACAAAGAGATTATTGACACAACTTAATGCTTGTTTTAACTGGGCTATAGAAAAAAGGCTAGTGAGCGAACCCTCACCATTTAATGGGTTAAGCGCTAAGGCTAATCGGTTAAAAAAAGCAAGTGATTCTGATGAGATTAACCCATTTACGGCTAACGAACGCGATCGCATTATCCAGTGTTTTGAATCTGAACCAAAACACAGCCACTTTTGTTTGTATGTCCGTTTCTGTTTCTTTACCGGGTGTCGCCCATCGGAGGCGATCGCTTTAAGATGGTCGGACGTTGCTGGCGACCTAAGCAAAATCACTTTTAACACCGTGATTGTTTCCGGGGAAGGGGGGCGCAAGCGCTGCGACGGTCTCAAGACTCAGACCCGCCGTAATTTCCCCTGTAACGAACAGGTCCAAATTATTCTCAGGGAGGCGCGATCGCGAAACAACTCGGAAATAGTTTTTCCCAGCAAGACAGGGAAGCCGATCCAAGTCGGTGATTTCTGTACAAAACATTGGCATCCAGTCTTAGAAATAATGGGCATAGAACACCGGAAACCCTACCAAATGAGGCACACCTTTATAACTCTATGCCTTGAAGCCGGAATTGATGCTAAGGACGTTGCCACTTGGGTCGGAAACTCCCCCCAAGTCATTTACCAAAACTATGCGGGGCGAAACCGGGGGCTTTCTATCCCCGATATTTAACACAGTTTGGCTATAATTTGGCTATAAAAATTTAGCCGACAGATACCAGAAAACGCCATAACGATTTACCAGCAAGGGGTTGGCACATCAAGACTCTTTCGACTTGAAATCGAGTGAGCCGCAAGGTTCTCGGGGTAATATCCCACCCTCTCCGTTGTTTCAGCCCCCCACAACACAAGAAATACACGGGAAGCGTTTATACGAGTTAACTGACTTGGCTGGCGATCGCTTTAGTTTTTCTGT
>NZ_JARPLC010000138.1:0-11627 GCF_032350395.1 Limnospira sp. PMC 289.06 | reverse complement strand
GAGCAGGGCCCGTTCCCCACTCTCCCACCTCGCGTTAGCAGGTGGGAGTTCTTGAAGTAATTGACGACTTAATATTGGGGTTTATATGCAACCATAGCCAGGTAACTCGAATCGGAAAAGCGATCCAAAGTTCCATATACCTAGCCACTGGGGCATGGTTTTTGAACATCTCTGAGAATTTTAGCTGATGCCGACCACAACTGAACCAAATTGGGGACTTTTCTTAGAAGTTCCTCAAAGCTGCTATCCCTCACCCCATCAGCTATGGAAGCATTTTTTGGAGATTTAGGGAGGCGATCGACAAATTTCGGCAAAAATTTTTGGAACCATCTGCCAACCCCCTCCGTCATTTTTGTAAGTATCAGCGATATAATTGGCCTATTACTGACAGTGCGATCCAAAATAAGGCCCAGGGCATAACCAACTTGCCCTACTTAAACGGAGACAGTTGGCCATTTACTGGAACCCAAGGAATTACAAACCTCAGAAATGTAGTGTTTGTAACTGTTCGCATATAGGGTGTTTAGAGGAGTTTCTAAGTTAAAATCGTTTCAGCCATTGCCAGGGTAACGATTATCTGTTAAGCTAGTTGTGATTTTTTGCGATCTCTCTATAATGTTGAGGAATTCTCTTAAATCATAGTTTGATCGGTAATATGGGCAAAAACCCCATCTAGTTCTAACAGACTTTTCCGGTCTTTTCCCATAACAAATAGGGAAAAGGCTTCCGGGTTTCGCTGGTATGGTTGAGAAATACTGAGTGTAAAAACTGGTTTGCCCAATCATCAGCTTTAGCCAAATTACCGTAAAATTACTCTAAATTTATCGGCAAACCTACCGAATATCCAGACTGCTATTGTAGAATCCCAATTGTCGAAAATTATTCATTTGTCCAACATTTCGTGAGGAGCACTTATGTCACAGGTAGTTGACCCCACCGAGTTTCAGGTAGTTTTTACAGCCAACGGAGCCGTTATAGTCGGTAGTCCCAATCAGTCTAACCGCATTCGGGGAACTGCAGATGCTATCCGCATACAGGGTGGCGATATGGCGGATACCCTAACCGCTGGCGACAACCCCAACATGGTTATCTACGGCTTCAGCGGTAATGACTCAATAGTTGGTGGCGAAGGCGGCAACGAACTATATGGTAACCAAGGAAACGACACCATATATGGCATAGCAGGTAATAACCTAATCTATGGCGGTCAAGGTGATGACCTAATCTACGGTGGTGATGGTAATAGCAGCCTATCCGGTGACAAAGGTAACGATACCCTAGTCGGTGGTAGTGGCAATGACATCATGCGTGGTGGTGATGGAGATGATTTACTCATAGGTGGTGATGGTAACGACCTACTATTTGGGGAGAAAGGCAACGACACCCTCCAAGGTGGTCCCGGCAACGATACCATGTATGGTGGTCAAGGTGATGACCTCATCCAGGGTGGCGATGGCAATGACTTCCTAGCCGGTGACAAAGGTAACGACACCCTAACAGGTGGTGCCGGTGCTGATACCTTTGCTTTAACTGCTAATCCTAACCTAAGTCGCGATGTCATTACTGACTTCAATAGTGCAGAGGGAGACGTAATTGCTCTACGCGCTGGTGCCGGATATAACTTAGACTCCTTCCAAACTGTAGCCACTGCTGCAGACGCTGGTGGGTTAGGCGGTTTAGTTTACATCCAAAGCACAGGCGTTTTACTATTCAACGGCGAAGAAGTAGCCGAGTTCTTAGGTTCTCCAGATATTACAGCTTCCGATTTCGAGCTATTCTAAGGTTAAAATCCTTGGCGTAGGAGTTAAGTCGTATTGGTTCCCATTTTGGAATAGTAGATTGCTCCTCGATTCTCAATAGTAATTAATTTAAAAGTAGGGTTAGTAATAGCCCTACTTTTTTTGTGGCATTAATCACACAGCCTATAGCCAAAGGTATCAGGCAAAAGGCTATAGAAAAGTATTGGACTGTTTTCCGGATGAATGGCCTCTCGCCTAGAGGATAGGAGTAGTTTGATCTAATGCTGAAAATGTCTGCACATGAGATTGAGGACATGACCTGATCAGATATTCTCAAGTCCGAGGCCATCTAACCATCAATACCCTTTTCAGCCTTTTTAACACGATTACACTCAATGGATGGTTTGACCTAAGCCATGAGCCTTTATAAAAGGAAAGTCCCTAACTATGTCACAGTTTATTGAAACCCCTCAAATTGAAGAATTGGCCGACGGAAGTTTAATCTTTCGAGGAGCTACCGACCAGGAAAATGTTTTTGATGGAGGGTCCGGTGATGATAGCATTACCGGCGGGAATAGTGACGACACTTTGTATGGCGGCCCCGGTAATGACACTATTGCTGGTCTTGGTGGTAATGACCTGATTTTGGGAGAAGAGGGTGATGATTCCCTTATGGGTGGTTCTGGTGATGATACTATCTATGGTGGCGAAGGAAACGATACCATCGACGGTCAAGAAAGATCAGGAATAATGGATGATTATTATGTTTGATGTATGGCGGCGGGGGGAAAGTTGTTAATGATGATGATCATCTTTTGGGGGAACAGGATCATAGCCGCCTGGGTGAAGGGGATGACAGCGCAAAATACGAGCGATCGCCATCCATCCCCCCCGAAAAATGCCAAAGCGATCTATTGCTTCCATAGCATATTCTGAACAAGTGGGATAAAAGCGACAAGCGGGAGGAAGCACCGGAGAAATCAATGACTTATAACCCCTAATCAAACCAATTAATATCCGTTTCATATCAACTATCCAACATGACAACTTGGGGAGCTAATACCATAGTATCCTGTTCTTGAATAATGCGTCCAATACCGAGAAACTGACCGGATTGGTCATCCACCCGTAACACTGTATCGACATTTCCCGCCACGGGAACCCGCTGTCCGTGACTCCAACGTTTAGCATCTTCGGAACCGAGGGCGATCGCCTGTAAATGAGTCAAAGCCACAGAGGGGTCAAGGGGTTTAAACTGTTCCCGCTTGACGAGATCTTCCAACTCTTCAATAGTCAAACTATTTGCCAAGCTAAACCCACTCGACTGTAGGCGAACTAAACCCGCCAGAGTCCCCCCGGTGTTCAGACGTTCCCCCAAATCCCTAGCAATAGAACGGATATAAGTTCCCGGACCACAGGCGATCGCCAATTCCACCTCTGGAAACTCCCCAGGTCGCCAACTCAAAACATCCAACCCAAACACCTCCACCGTCCGGGTGGGAACTTCCACCACCTCACCCCGTCTGGCTCTCTCATATAAGCGCTTTCCCCCCACATGAATCGCACTATAATAGGGTGGTTTTTGCTCAATTTTCCCGATAAATTCAGGCAACAGGGCGGCGATATGTTCCAGTTGCAAATGAGAAGCCGATCGCACCTGTAAAGTTTCCCCCTCCAGGTCATCAGTGGCGGTTGTCATCCCAAAGCGAATCACTCCCCGATAGGCTTTCTCAGAGGACAGAAATTGCAGCAGGCGGGTAGCCCTTCCCAATGCAATAGGTAGGACCCCAGTCGCCGCCGGATCAAGGGTTCCTGCGTGTCCTACCCGCTTTAGGTGTAACACACGTCGAACCCTTGCCACACAGTCATGGGAAGTCCACTCCAGTGGCTTATTCAAATTAAGGAACCCTTGCAAATCGGCCATCAATCTTAAATAGTGATCTCATCAATTGCGGTAAAATCCCCGGAAGTGAGATTATCCACACCAACCACAATAGCCACAAAAGCGCGATTAGGATCAAAACTTTGCCTCAGTCGGATAACGGTGCTATCTTCCAGTTCCCCTTCCAGTCCCACGGAAGTACCGGAAACAAACTCTAGGTTAGTAGATCGCAGACCACCCGACAGCAAAATATCATCGTCACTCGGAGTATAATCCATAATGACATCGGCTTCCGGAATGTTGACCCCCCCACTGAGGGAACTTACCACAAAGGAGTCGCGACCTTCCCCACCGATGAGAGTATCAGCGCCAGTATCTCCCGACAGCAGATCATTGCCATCACCGCCATATAGGATATCATCGTTTTTGCCACCGAAGAGGGTATCGTTTCCATCCCCTCCATATAGCCAGTCATTAGCTAAATTGCCAAACAGCAGATCATCTCCGGCTTCACCATAGAGGGTATCTGCTTCTTGACCACCATAGAGGGTATCATTGCCATTGCCGCCATAAAGCAAATCCCGGCCTTGGTTGCCAAATAATAGGTCATTTCCGGCTTCTCCCAACAGGGTATCAGAACCGGGTCCGCCATAGATGGTATCATTATTGCTACCCCCCAATAAGGAGTCGGGTCCGTCACCTCCAAGAATGCGATCGGCGGCACCAGTCCCCCTCACGGTTTCCCCGGCTGAGTCGGTGACAGTAATTTCATTAACTGAACCATTGCTGCTCAAGGTTTCCCCAAAGTCGGGGGTTCCATTTCCCAAATTATTACCGGAATTATTAGTTCCTCCGTTGACGGAACCTTCGGGGGGGATAATCAGATCAGCGGGTAAGGTATCCACACTGAATAGCTGCTCTAAAATCTCTGGATCGATTACAACTCCTGTAGATGACATAATAATTCCTCAATGTTGTTTATAAGTTGGTTTTATCGACTGGAATAAATACCCCGTTCCCTTAATTGTTGCATAAAAAACTCTTCGAGGGAAAGGCGGGATAAATTCATGGATATCAGTTGAGCATTAATATCCTGTAAATGGGCGATAAATTCCTGGGGATTTCCTTGCAGATTGCCGCGCCAATAGTCTTGTTCAATTTCCAAGTTGGTTACCCATTCCTCCAGTTCTTGAGGATTACCACCTTTGCCACTCACGGCATAGGTTTCAGTAATTCCTAATAACTCATCCAAAGAACCGATAGAAACGAGTTCTCCCCTGGCTAAAATGGCGACGCGATCGCATATTTTCTCGACATCTGACAGGACATGACTGTTAAAAAATATGGTTTTTCCTTGCTGCTTCAGTGATAAAATAATCTCTCGGATTTGATAACGACCCATCGGATCAAGACCGGACATAGGCTCATCTAAAAATACTATTTCCGGGTCATTAATTAAGGCTTGAGCCATGCCAATCCGTTGTAGCATTCCCTTAGAATACTGTCGCATCTGTTTTTTGATGGCGGCTGATTTTGCCAGTCCGACTAAATCTAATAATTCGGGAATCCTTGGGCGACTAACTGCTTTAGGTATTTGGAAGAGTTCCGCCGCTAACTCTAAAAATTCCCACCCGGTCAGATAGTCGTAAAAATAGGCGTTTTCTGGTAAATAACCAACTCGCTGTTTAACTTGGCGATCGCCAATAGGTTTCCCCAATAAATAAGCCGCGCCAGAAGTGGGACGCACCAAGCCTAGTAACACTTTAAATAAAGTCGTTTTGCCGGCTCCATTTTGTCCCAAAAGCCCAAAAGTTTCCCCCTGATATATACTCAGACTACAATTAATCAGGGATTCGATTTTTTGATTCATCCAAAATCCCGTCCGGTAAAATTTACCTAACTTCTCGGTGCTAACTACCGCCGGGGGTGAAGATTTCGGTGATTGGGGGGGTATGGTTTCAGTCTGATTCATACTTTCTGCTTATATGAAGACGCTCGATCTCAATTTTAATACATAGGTTCATCACTAGGTTTAATCCGGCATCTAAAGCCTTTTGACTGGCTTCTGGGTGGGTGATTCCCAACTGACTCCACACGGTTTTCGCCCCAGCAGCGATCGCCTCATCAACAATTTCTGGTAGATATTGCGAACCTCGAAAAACATTCACAATATCAATAGTTTCCGGGACCGCCTGCAAATTAGGATAACAAGGTTGACCGCTAACCTCTCTCAATAAAGGATTCACCGGATAGACCCGATAGCCCCGGTTTCGCAAAAATTCAGCCACCATGTAACTAGGGCGCGCCGGTTTATTGGAATGACCATAAACGGCGATCGCCTCAGACTCCGCCAACACCTGAGCCATTGCGGTATCATCTTGGTTGAGATCAAGCATATTCTGGATATCCTCAGAATTTAGGGCCCATGGTAAACCCATCGCGGCGTTTTCCGCATCTGGAAAAGGGAAGATCTTGATTGAATCTAGTTGCTACTGGGAGTCGATAACCTTGAACCGATTTACCGATAATCATACCGAGCATCATACCGATAATAATTATGCCCCACCATCACCACCAGACCTAGATGGTTGGTGCTTACAGGGACGAGATCCTGAGTTTGTCCGATCGCTCATGCCAGTTTTGGGATGGTTTTACCAGCACTATTTTCGGGTCAAAATGGACGGCTGGCAGCATCTCCGAGATTCAGGCAGAATGTTAATTGTCGGTTCCCATAATGGTGGCTTGGCTGCGCCAGATATGCACATGGGTTTATATGGCTGGGCCGATCGCTTTGGCTGCGATCGCCCTCTATATGGTTTAATGCACCCCAAAGTCTGGGAAATGTCCCCCCCAGTTGCTACTCAAGCCGTGCGGTGTGGTGCTATTCGCGCCCATCCCCGAATGGCGATCGCCGCCTTACAAGCAGATTATCCCGTTTTGGTTTATCCAGGGGGGCCAGAAGATGTGTTTCGCCCCCACAATATGAGAAATCAGATTTATTTTGCCGGGCGGCGCGGGTTTATTAAATTGGCCCTACGCACCGAGTCCCCTATTGTTCCCCTCATTTCCCATGGAGCCCATGATACCCTCATTGTCCTCGCTGATTGTTATCAACAGGTTAAAATCCTCCATGATTTGGGGATGCCTTGGTTACTCGATATTGACCCGGAAGTTTTCCCCATTTATTTGGGACTCCCCTGGGGGTTAAGTATTGGTCCTTTGCCGAATATCCCTTTACCAGGGGAAATCTATATTCGGATCTGTCAACCTATTGTCTTTCAACGCTATGGTCGAGAGGCGGCCGGCGATCGTGATTATGTCGAGTCCTGTTACCAATTGGTCAAAACTCAGATGCAACAAGAACTCGATCGCCTTGTCCTCCAGGTCGAGAAATCCTGAATCTCCCTCTCTGGATAGTTATGCAAATCTTAAATCTTTATTAATTTGGAAAACGGCGATCGACAAAAATTAACACCCCAAATTTAATCACACCAGCTATAATCCCCAATTTCCGCCCTTTCTACCTCAACTACATTGCTCAATAACCATGATTTCCGGTTCGGGATCAAGGTATACCTAGTTAATAGCTATTGCTACCCGGTTCAAAGTCTGGCATAATTGATCAGTAGCTAAACAGAGCGACCCGTTCTTTAAGTTTTTTTAACCTGCTACTAACCATCCGTTAAATATCTCCTCTGAATGTCGTGGTAATCTGGCTAAATTGTCAGGAATTACCCGATAGTTTTGGGGTATATTAGCGCCAAATTTAAACCTAGTAAAAAAACCCATTTAAAATGTCTACCAAACAAATCATTCATTGTCCTAATTGCGGTTCCCACGCCGAACGCTATCACAGCCCTACACTCATTAAAACCCAGTGTCACACCTGTGACTATTTAATGATTACCTGTTCTGAAACCGGAAAAGTCGTCGAAGCCTACGCCCCTGGTCTATATGCCAGTGTATTGCAAGCCGTCAGCTAACCTATCCACTATTTTATGGCCACCCTGTTCCCAGGGTGGTCTCGTTGACAAAGCCTAATTAACTTAATATATTAAGAAATATTACTCATCTCCCTAAGACATATATGACTAATTCCATCGAAATCTATACTTGGAGTAGCTGCCCATTTTGTTTACGAGCTAAGGCTCTCCTCAAACGCAAAGGCTGGGAGTTTACCGAATATGTGATTGATGGAGATGAAGAAGCTCGCGATCGCATGGCCGTTAAAGCCAATGGACGGCGTTCTGTTCCCCAAGTCTTCATCAATGGTCGCCATATTGGCGGCTGTGATGACCTCCACGCCTTAGAAGCCCAAGGTCAGCTTGATTCCCTACTTAGCGCTTAGTTAAACAAAACCCCCGACTCTGTACTACTCAGCAGCAGTCTGGGGTTCATCCTGATAACTTTTAAAATTATTGATGAAATTTGCTTTTATTATTGACCCCATCGCTAATCTAAATCCCGCCCACGATAGCACTGTTGCTATCATGGAAGCCGCCCAAGTAATGGGTCATGAAATTTGGATTACTCAAAGCCATCAACTAAGTGTCATTGCGGGGAAAGCCTGGGGAACCCTAACCTCCCTTCGTTTGACTCCTATTACCCGACGCGATCAGACTTGGGTGGTCCACTCCCCCTGGTTTGAGTTGGGCGCTTCCACATTACAGCCCTTAGAAGCCATGGATGCAGTGTTTATGCGGGTTGACCCCCCCGTAACTGTGTCTTACCTATATACCACTTATATTCTCGACTATATCGACCCCACCAAAACTTTAACCGTTAATGCTCCCCAAGGGTTACGCGCTGCTAACGAAAAAATGTATGCCCTCCAGTTTGCTGATGTCATTCCTAAAACTATTGTTAGCCGCGAAAAAAAGGTAATTCGGGAATTTGTCGAACATGAAGGCGCAGCAGTTTTAAAGCCTTTGGGTGGTAAAGCCGGTGAGGGTATTTTATTTCTGGAACCAGACGATCGCAACTTTAATTCCCTCGTCGAAATCAGCACCCGCCAAGGTGTTGAACCTGTCATGATTCAAACCTACTTACCCGCCGCCAAAGATGGCGATAAACGCATTATCTTGTTAAATGGTGAACCTATTGGGGCCGTTAATCGCATTCCTACTGGTAAAGAGTTTCGCGGAAATATGGCCGTCGGCGGTCGCGTCGCTAAAACTCAAATAAGCGATCGAGAGTTGCAAATTTGTCGCCGAGTTGCTCCGAAATTAATTGAAGCGGGACTATATTTCGTCGGTCTTGATGTCATTGGTGGTTATCTCACAGAAGTTAATGTCACCAGCCCCACTGGGATTAGGGAAATCGATTTACTAGACCATGTAAGTTTGGGTTCTCAGGTGATTGAATGGGTAACTTCTCAAGTAACCCAAATGATTCATCATTCCTGATACATTACCCCGTCGGTTGGCTTTTTCTTAGGGGTTGTGGAGGATAAAAAATTCATATCCATACCATTCGTGATATTCGCGATAGATTTCCACCTCCCGTTTTTCCAGGTCTAAAATTTTCAACGCCTCCTGATTATCTTGATAAATTCGATATAGATGATTAATCCGATCCTCCAAGGGGTTATAGTAATTTAACCACCCCCCCTCTGGTAGGGTGAATTGGTTAATTATTTCATATCCGCAATGACTGATAATCTCCGATAATTCCCATAGATTTTTCATGGCTGGATAATCAGCTTGCCAAAAATCATAAACCTCTGACGGCGGATTTTCCCGTAACCACACTAACTCACTCACCATCATATAACCACCGGATTTTAGATAGGATTTAAATTGCTTTAACCCCGCCTCAAAACCCATAATATACATGGAACCCTCAGCCCAAATAATATCAAAACTAGATGGCGGAAAATTTAGGGATGACATACTTTGATTTAAACAGGTTATCCTCTCCCCAAAACCTTCGGCGATCGCCTTTTGTTTAAGACTGTCTAAATAAGGTTGATGAATATCGATCGCCGTAATTTCTCCATCCGTTAATCTCCCTAATTCCAGAGTGGACGACCCCGGACCACAACCTATATCTAAAATCTTCGGTTTCGACAAACTTGGTATCATCCCAAATCCTTGTCTAGTATACTCATCACCCCCCGGACTTTCCCTCAATAAATCCCTGTGAATTTCCCAAAAAATCTCATTCATAGTTAACTTTTCGCCTGAAAATCTTTAAAAATTGTCTGAAACCCGTACATCAATCTATTGACATTATTAACATCACCAGGAATTATACCACACTCCCATTTTCGCTTCCGACTCGCTAACAACTTCCCCGCTACTTCTGACACACTATTCGACACAAAATAACAATCTCCCGCTACCCGTAACTCCGAGGCTAAAGACAAAAACGCTTGGGCTACTTCTGGCTGTAATTGGGAAGCAGAATATTCACAATTAACCCCCAATAAAATCCGCGACGCGCGAGGTTCACGGCCGTTATTTCGACAAGCATCCGCCTCCATTTTATATAATACGCAAATATCGCAATCATACAAAACTCGCAGCCGCCCATGAACTTTAACCCCCATATGTATTTCTAAAGGTGGCTTATTGGCAAATTCAATCAGTGCGTGGGTGTAGGGCTGTGTTTTCTCATAGATTTGTCCGGGACGCTGACGAAATATTAACCTATCTGTGGCTTGTTTTGTCACATCCTTATAACTGACTTTACCCCCCTCATTTTTTGCCCCAGCTACGATGATATTAAATATATACAAAATAAACAGGTTCCTCAGTTGTTTATGTCTCCTGAGATGGGGGTTAACGATCGCCTCTAAATTTACCTTGATTTCCGTCAACAATGATGGCTGATTTTTGGCGGAATTTACCCGCAACTTTCCTAGGGTCTTTCTGACCTGTTCAGCGGCGGCTAATCTTTCTAAAATTTCCGGCTGATAAAACTTGACAAATTCTGCCTTTTGTGCTAAGTTTGAATGCCAGGATATTTCTGATTTGAAATCTGTAGTCAGTCCTTGATTATCTAAGAGAGTGGCTATTTCTTGCTCCATTTCCACCCCAGAAATCACAGTGCGATCGATAGCATCAATCAGCATTAACAACTGTTCCTGGGGGCTATAATAAGCCAATTTGAGGTCAGGGGATTTTCTCCCCATCACCATTTCCTCAACCGTTTTTCCGGCCGTTAAAATCTCCTCTACCTGTTCAGCGATCCATCCCAATTCTAACTGATTAAGTATTTCGATCAGTTCATCATAAATAGTCCCGCAATTATGTTCGTCCATACTGTTTAAAAACATAACAACCCCACACCTCCACCAGCACTATCTGGGAGGCGACTAATTATATTGTAGCTGATCAATTCAAAAATATGACTTAAAAATCAACTTTTTGGGTAAACCAAAACCCAGGACCCGCAAAAGTCGCCAGGGGTGGGGGTTTTGGTCGAAGTTAAAACTTAGGTTCAGCGGGTTGACTCTTGAGGAATTCGGTATTAACGCCAGACTCCCGCGTGAGAGCGATTTTACCAGTCCGAGAAATTTCGCGGATGCCAAATTTACTCAATACCTGAACGATCGCCACCATTTTACCAGGGTCTCCGACCACCTCAATAGTCAGGGAGTCATCCCCAATATCAACCACCCGCGCGCGAAAAATCTGAGCCAACTCAATAATCTCGGAACGAATAGCACTGTTAGGGGAGTTAACCTTCAATAACATCAACTCCCGTTCAACACAGGGAACCTCAGTAATATCAAGTACCTTGAGAACATTAATCAGCTTGTAGAGTTGCTTAGTCAACTGCTCAATAACGCGATCGTCCCCAGGGACCACCATAGTAATTCGGGAAACCCCAGATTTTTCAGCAGGTCCAACAGCCAGGCTTTCAATGTTAAATCCACGACGAGCAAACAAGCCAGCAATGCGCGTCAGAACACCCGCCTCATCTTCAACTAAAACAGAAAGGGTATGTTTCATCAAAAATTCTCCGAGAAACCCCCATCCTCGCGTAGCAGGTGGGGGAGG
>NZ_JARPLC010000137.1:0-11676 GCF_032350395.1 Limnospira sp. PMC 289.06 | reverse complement strand
GGTGGAAGATGCGGAAACTCAGGAGAGTGAGGAGAGTTACCAGGTAGCAGATATTGAGTTGGAGGAAGTTATCTCCCAATCCGAGGTGGTGGAAGATGTGGAAACTGAGGAGAGTTACCAGGTAGCAGATATTGGGGATTCGGATTCGGAAAGGGTCTCCCAATCCGAGGTGGTGGAAGATGCGGAAACTCAGGAGGTTTCTGAGGTAGCGGAAATTGAGTTAGGAGATTCCTCCGATGAGGTGTCGGAAAGGGATGGAGAGGCGGATGAGAATTTGAAGCAAGCAACGCTAACAGGTGGTCAAGCATGGGTAGTGGGAGGAGGAGACGATCGCAGTCAGTTAGATGTAGAATCGAAAAAATTTAATGTGGGTCAACATGATGATAGCGACATTATAGGTTTGGATGTGGATGAAGGACTCCCAGACTTACCAGGTGGCTATGATCAGAAATGTATCGTGCTGTTGCCACGAGATCCCAATTGGGCTTATGCTTATTGGGATATTGGTGATGAATATCGAGAACCCTTGCGACAAAAAGGGGGTAAACAACTGGCGCTGCGGGTTTACGATGTGACCTGGATCGATATGGATAAGCAACGTCCCCATAGTATGAAACAATATGAGTGCGATGAGTTAACGCAGGAATGGTATATTCCGGTACCGATGAGCGATCGCGACTATATTGTAGAAATTGGGTATGTGACCGACAGTGGTCATTGGTTGGTGTTGGCGCGTTCAGAATCAGTACATATTCCCCCAGTTTACCCCTGTGACCATTATGGCGATCGCTTTTATACCATTTCCTGGGAAGAAAATCTGCGGGGGAAAAATATATGAGCATCTCCATATCAATTCTAGCAGAATTGGTGCAGTATCAGCCACAGATTAGACCTCAAATATACTTTAAATCTTCCCTAATTGCTCTTTCTCATGCTATGGAAGATCAGGTTTTGGCGGGGTCAGATTCTCCGTTGGTGATTGCTACATTTCAACGAGAAAGGTTTTATCGTCAGGAAGCGCATAGGTATCGTAGAATTGCGGCTTTGACTTCTCAAGTATATGTGATGGCTGCACCAGAAACAGAGTTTAAAAATGCTTCTGATGCTTATGAAACTGTGGCTTTTCCAGCGGAAGATATATTATTGAGTCAGGAATGGAATTTAGTGGTGTTAGGGGAGAATTATGCAAGCTGTCTGGTTTGTATAGAACGTGAGGATTTAGCGGAAAATTCCGAGATGTACGAACAGTTGACGATGGACCCAGCACGTCCCTTTGAAGGTGTGTGGACTTCTAATCGTCTGATTTGTTCCCAAGTGGCGATACTTTTACTAGAAAGAGTGAAGTATTATCGACCGGAAATACAAGGTAAAATTCAAGAGGCTGTTAATGGCTTTAATTTACCTACAAAAATGGTGAAGCCAAGGAAATCTAAAAAACGCGAATCTGGTATAAATCGTAAGGGTAAAGTTGAGCCAGACTTGCAGCTAAATGATCCGTTTGCTCATCGTTTGGTAACTTATTTACAAGCGGGTCAACACAAGTTACTGCGGGTTTATCGATCGCTGGCGGTTCAGGAGTGGAAAGAGCGCTTGGTGAATTCGATTACAGCGGCTATTCGTCAGTCTCTTGACCCGGAAGAAGTTTTGGAAATTGCTACTCGTGAATTTGGGGAAGCAATGCAGGCTCATCGGTGTTTAATTTATCGGTGTAAGTCTACTGATAACAGTGTTGTTATTGAACATGAATATCTGCGATCGTGTCCTGAACAACCGGAGGGAACAGAGGTTAAATCTTTACGGGGGGAGACTTGGTGGCTGGAAAATAACCCTTTATTTCAACAGGTTTTACAGCAACAACGTTATGTGTATTTGGTGGAACCTGGGGAGGTTGATTATGTGACGGATGAGGGGGAGAATATTTTGGATCAACTGGCTGAAAAATGGGAAATTGGCGGCTGGTTGATGGTGCCGATTTTGTCTCAAGGTCGGCTTTTGGGAATGGTGGAATTGCACCAGTGTAATTCGATTTGTCGGAGTTGGGAAGATGATGAGCTGTCTTTGATGGATGCGATCGCTACTCAATTGGCGGCGGCTTTAATTCAGGCGGAAACTCATGCAAATCTTGAGGAATTGAATCGGCAATTGGAAGCGTTAGAAAGGACTCGCAGCAATTTAATTGCGATTACGGGTCATGAATTAAGAACTCCTTTATCTACAATTCAGGTGTGTTTGGAGTCCTTGAGTCAGGAACCAGATATGCCTTTGGAAATGCGAGAGGTGATGTTAGAAACGGCTCAAGCTGACGCAGAACGTCTGCGGAAATTGGTGCAGGATTTTCTGACTTTATCCCATTTAGAAAGTGGTCGAGTGGACTGGAACCCGGAATCTTTGCGATTGGAAGAATGTATTGATTTGGCTATTAGTGGTGTGAGTGCTAGATATGCGGAAAATAAGCCTAAAATTAAGGTAGAAATTAATGATAATTTACCATTAGTTAAAGCTGATGGTGAGTGGTTGGTTGAATTGCTGACGAAGCTGTTAGATAATGCTTGTAAATTTACAGGTTCTGAGGGTAAGGTGACTATTAAGGCTAAATCTAATGGCGATCGAATGTTAGAGGTGACTGTGGCGGATACGGGACGAGGAATTGAGCCTAACCGCTTGGAGGAGGTTTTTGATAGGTTTTATCAGGAGGAGGGTTCCCTACGCCGCACAGTAGGGGGAACAGGTTTAGGGTTAGCAATAGGTAGGCAAATTGTCACGGGTTGGGGAGGCCGTATCTGGGCGGATTCTCCGGGTAAAAATAAAGGCAGTCGGTTCCATTTTACCATTCCTTTGGTGGAAAGTGAGTTAATAATTAATGCTTGATAATTAATAAGTTATAGTTAATTGATTGTGAAGGGAGCGGGATGCTCCCAGTATAATGAGGATTACAGAAATTAGGATGGTAGAATGCGATCGCAATTTTCTAGGGTCAAACCGGAACAGGTGCGCTTAATTAATCCAGTCAATACTTGACCGGGACCGACTTCTATCACTTTTTGAATACCCTGTTCTGAAAGTTGTAAACAAATTTCGCGCCAACGCACGGAACCCGTCATTTGTTTAACCAGACGTTCCTTGAGAATTTCCCCATCAGTAGCGGGGGTCGGGTCTACATTAGACAAAACTGGAACCGTAGCCTGTTGAAAATTAACCAAGTCTAAAACTTGTTGAAATTGGGTAGCAGCCTCAGCCATTAAAGGGGAATGAAAAGCTCCCGATACATTCAATTTAACGGCTCGTTTTACCTTAATTTTACTGAGGAGATTATCAACGGCTTCTGGGGTTCCTGAAATCACGACTTGAGCCGAACTATTATCATTAGCTAAAACCACATTTTCGCTTTGTTCTAGTTGTTGATTAAGTTGTTCAGCATTAAAGCCAATGAGAGCCGCCATTTGTCCCCCTGCCGCCTTATCCATGAGTTCGGCGCGATGTTTAACCAAACGCAAACCCGCTTCAAAATCAAACACTCCAGCCGCATAAAGAGCGACATATTCTCCTAAACTGTGACCCGCGACCAAATCGGGAGTTTTACCCTGTTTTTTGAGAGCATCAACTAGGAGACTTTCGACTACATATAAACAAGGTTGGGTGTAGAGGGTGCGCGACAATTTATCAGCCTCTCCCTGACACAAATCAGGTAGAGACCAACCGAGGATATCAGCAGCTTTATTTAACTTAGGTTGTGCGTCTGGTGAATCAAATAAATCGGCACCCATACCTACAGCCTGTGAACCTTGTCCAGGAAAAACCCATGCAGTTTTAGTCATTATTATTGTTGCTTGTTAACCTTAGCTAAATAGGACAGTAAAAAAATGGGGTTTAACTATTAATTATTTACCCCATTTAAAGATTGCCGAACCCCAGGTTAAACCTGCACCAAATCCGGCTGTAGCAATTATATCACCAGATTGTATTTTTCCCGATCGCACTACTTCATCAAGAGCCAAAGGAATAGAAGCGGCGGAGGTATTACCATAATTAGCGAGGTTACTAATCACCTTATGGGGGGGGATTTTTAGCCTTTGAGCGACAGCATCAAGAATGCGTTGGTTAGCTTGATGAAGGATAAGCCAATCGACATCAGCAGCGGTTAACCCGGAGTGAAATAGAGCTTTTTCGACCACTTCGGGCACTTTTTTAACAGCAAAGCGATAGATATCTTGACCATTCATGGTAATGGGTAGATACTTACCTTGACCGATAGTAATTTGGGGAGTTAAAGCCTTAGCTTCTGGTTGAAAAGCCAGGTTAAGGGAACTATTGAGACTGCCATCACTTTTGAGTTCAAAACCCAATAAATTATCGCGATCGCTCCCTTGTAAAACCACCGCCCCCGCGCCATCTCCAAATAAAATACAAGTGCGGCGGTCAGACCAATCCACCCATCTTGAGAGAATATCCGCCCCCACTAAAAGCACATTTTTATAAACTCCGTTGCGGATAAACTGACTAGCAGTGACCAAGCCAAAAACAAAGCCAGAACAGGCGGCGGTCAAATCAAAAGCCACCGCTCGAGTAGCGCCAATTTTCGCTTGTATTTGACTAGCACTACCAAACAAATCATCAGGGGTAGAAGTAGCCAGAATAATTAAATCAATATCAGTAGGTTGTAAGCCAGCCATAGCGATCGCATTTTCGCAAGCCGATGCCGCCATGTGACTAAGTGTTACCTCTGTAGTCGCCAAGCGCCGTTGACGAATACCTGTGCGGGAACTAATCCACTCATCGGAGGTTTCCACCAGTTGAGAAAGTTGGTTATTATCGAGTAAAACCGACGGAGTAGCCGCGCCACTACCTGTAATAGCTATACCTGTGGTTGTCATTTATCCTTAATTATTTTCTATGAAAGGGGTCAAAGTGTGAGTGGTTAGGGTGCAGGGGGGGGTAAAATCGATAATTGACATTAACAATGATCAATTATTAATTTTACCCAGAGCATATAGCTGATCACCAAATCCGACGATCGCCAGATTATGACTCTTGTTCAATCGCCTGTTTTTGGTGTTTTTGATACTGTAAATTAATGCGTTCTAGCACTTCATTATTAACCGCATCTCGCGCCATGCGAATAGCATTACAAATAGTCGGGGCTTTAGAAGACCCATGACCAATAATGCAAATTCCGGCTACACCCAAAAGTAAAGCTCCCCCATGTTCAACGTGATCAACCCTTTGTTTAAAGCGTTTTAAACTAGGCTTCAGCAGAGTAGCCCCCAGTTGCGATCGCAATCCTGAAGACAACTCCTCCCGCAGCAATTGGAGAACCGCCTCTCCGACTCCTTCGGCAAATTTCAATAGTACATTACCCACAAAGCCATCACAAACTATCACATTAAACTTACCTGTGAGTACATCTCGTCCTTCTGCATTTCCAGCAAAAGAAATCAGAGAATTTTCTTGTAGCATCTGATAAGTCCGCACCGCCAGCTCATCACCCTTAGAAGATTCTTCGCCAATATTGAGTAGTCCCACAGTCGGGTTATCAACACCCAGAACATACTGGCTATAGATGCTTCCCATCACAGCAAACTGTTCTAGGAACTTAGGACGACAATCAACATTGGCCCCCACATCCAGAATCAAAACCGGCGAGGAACGCACCATAGTAGGTAATACAGCACCAATGGCGGGGCGATCGATACCCCGAATGCGTCCCACCCGCAATAGTGCCGAGGCCATCGCCGCCCCAGAGTGACCAGCAGATACAACCGCATCAGCTTTTTTTTGTTTAACCAAATTCATGGCAACATTAATAGAAGCATTAGGCTTGCGTTTAATCGCCCCTAATGGTTCTTCGTGCATTTCGATTGTCCCTTCAGCGGGGACAATTTCTGGCAATGGTGAGTTGCTGTGGTGTTCTTTGAGGGATGCCTCAATCTGCTGAGGATCTCCCACCAGTATGACATCAACCCCAAATTTTTCCTGTGCCATCAGCGCGCCCGCCACTACTTCTGTGGGGGCATGATCTCCACCCATCGCGTCAATTGCAATTCGTGCGCTAGTTAAGCCCATTGACCCAAGTTAGAGAAACCTTGAAGATTTTACCAAAAAACGGGGTTATAACCCTTATCCATAAAGCAAGGGGTTTCGCGCTAAGTGTCTCAGTACGCGATATCCTCTTGCATAAAATCCGGTAATTTCCGGCAGGAGGCGGAAATTACTCCTCACAGAGTCTGCAAGATGCAGGTCCAGGATTAGACCTACGTTAATGGGGTTATGACACCCACAGGTGAACGCCAGCCTGTTGCTCTGTCGTCTATCTTTAAGGAACGAGATGAGTGGATTGGCAATCTCGAGTGAGCTAGACGTAAAAAGCCCCTTTAACATGACCGAGGCCAACATTACCCCATCTGGGAGATAGCTTAAATGCCAAATTACCAAAATTACGTTTTTGTGGTTGACACACTGGGGCAACCGTTAAGTCCCACTCATCGGGCCAGGGCCAGAAAGCTTTTGAAGCAGGGTTTGGCTGCAGTGTTTAGGACTTATCCATTTACAATTATCCTCAAGAAAACTGATTCTAATGGTCCGGGAAAATCCTAGAATTGCGGTGTTGATAATTATCTGATTTTTGTTTGACTTTGAGGAAACAGCGGCCGATGTTAGATGTGTTTACTTCTGGGATTATGTCTGTATGGTTGGAGATGGCTGGGATGAATCGCGACCAATTGAATAGGACTTCCCAGCAAATGTGGGAAAGCAGCCTATCGAATATTATCTCTATTGAACGCCCAGATCCTGCGGTAGAGGCGATCGTCCAACAGTATTTGGCGCGTTTATCCAGTCGTGGTATATCCAGCGCCTCTCAGGGGGTATGGATTGAGGCGGGACCTTTTACGGTGGCTAATCATCGGGGGGATATTCCTTTATCGGCAGCTTCGATCACTAAAATAGCTACATCTTTGGCGGCGTTGCAAACCTGGAGTGTTAACCATCAGTTTGAAACCATCATTGGCGCAACTGGTCCCATTGAAAATGGGGTATTGCAAGGGGATTTGGTGATTGTGGGGGGAGGAAATCCCTTTTTTGTCTGGGAAGAGGCTTTTAGTTTGGGATATGCTCTCAATCAGTTGGGTATTCGTCAGGTGCGGGGAAATTTGACGATCGCTGGTAATTTTTCGATGAATTATGAATCGGAACCGCAACTGGTGGGTAATTTACTCCGTCAATCCCTCGATTCCCGGCTGTGGGAGTCAGAAGCAGCTACTCAATATGTCCGTTCAGGGTCCCGGTTGCCAAAACCACAGGTACAAATTTTGGGCTCGGTGCAATATGTCACCTCCCCGCCTAATCTCCAACCCCTAATCCGCCATCGGTCTCTGAGTTTGGCTGAGATTATTAAACAAATGAATATCTACAGTAATAATCCCATCTCGGAAATGTTGGCTGAAACTTTGGGCGGTGCTGAGATGGTGCGACGATTGGCGGCTGAGGCGGCTGGGGTTTCCGTTGATGAAATTCGCCTGATTAATGGTTCTGGTTTGGGTCATGAAAATCAAATTTCTCCTAGGGCTTCCGTGGCTATGTTTATCGCTTTAGATAGACATTTGCGAGATACAGATTTAACTGTGGCGGATTTATTACCCGTTGCGGGACGAGATTTGGGAACTTTGGAATATCGCCGCATTCCTCCACATTCCGCTGTCAAAACTGGCACTTTGTTTGATGTTAGTGCTTTGGCGGGTGCTATCCCTACTCGCGATCGCGGTGTGGTCTGGTTTGCTATTATTAACCGTGCTACAGGTTTGGATGCTTTGCGTGATGACCAGGATTGGTTATTGCAGCAGTTGGTAAATTACTGGGGTGCGTCCGATGTTTTGCCAATTACTTTGACAAATAATCTTGATGGGACTCGTCCGGCTTTGGGGGATCTGGCTAGAATTGATCGGGTTAATTAGCTCGATTTTTCAGATGCTGCTAACAATGCTAATCAATTATGGGATATTATCAAGAACGCGATCGCTCTATTACCAATTACCAAATGTTTGAGTTGGGAAACACTGGGTTGTCTTTTCGTGGTCCCCAACCTCAGACACTCGCTCAGGGTCATTATTTTACCTGTTTAGGAGCCGCACAGACTTTTGGCTGTTTTTGCGATCGCCCCTATCCTAATTTGTTGGCATATTGGCTCAAATTACCAGTTTTGAACTTGGGATATGGGGGGGCTGGTCCTTCTTTCTTTCTGCAAAATTCTCCCTTAATTGATTACATCAATCGCGGTAAGTTTGCCATTGTTCAGGTCATGTCTGGACGCAGTGAAAGTAACTCCCTATTTGATACCGGAGGATTGGAATATATCCGCCGACGTTCTGATGGTAAACAGTTGGGGTCAGAGCCCGCTTATCAGGAGTTATTGGCTACAGGCGATCGCGATTTTGTCAATCAGATTATCGCCGAAACTCGACAAAATTGGGTCAGCAGTTATCAGCTTTTATTGAGCAAAATTAAAGTCCCGAAAATTCTGCTTTGGTTTTCCGAGAGGGAGCCTGATTATCAACTTACATACAATAATATTTATTGTCTATTTGGCAAGTTTCCCCACTTGATAAATGCTCAGGCGATCGCTCAAATCATCCCCTTCGCTAATGATTATATTCAATGTGTTTCTACCCGAGGAATGCCACAACTATTAATTAACCGACTCACCGGATACCCTACCACCCTGAATTTAGCCTATCAGCGCCCGGATTTGGGCGATAAAACCTCTTTTTACAATGATTATTATTTTTCTCCCGAAATGCAACGAGACGCCGCTATATTGCTAAAATCAGCCTGTCAGCAATACCTATATTGACATACTCCCCCCTAGGATTCGGATTGAGGGAGAGGGTAATGTTTGCTGTAATTGATAATTAATTCCCCCGGCTTCCCTAGAAAGGAAAAAGCAGGGGGGGAAAGAGGTAACGAATGGCTGAAACTACCGACACATAATTAACGTATTAGCAGAGATATATCCAGCCACCGGAGTGGTAATTCTAACCCAATTGCGACGCTCACCATCAGGGTCAGGAATTAAGCGATAGTCAGATGCTAATTGTACCCGTTCTCCCGAATCGACACCACCGCGACGAGCAGATGAGCGGGAAGGAGCAGCCCTCACCGCGACACCTTCTGGAGCCGCCTCGCGATCGACTTGACGACAAAGACTCCCTGATGGTCGTGTGGGTGGAGTTTCAGCCAAATCGGTAGAACAGTCCACCAAATTACCGGAACTATTGGGAAAGCCGTTAGAAATAAAACCCCGGACGGGATTAGTGATTTCCACCCAGGAGCGACCACCAGGACCAGTTATTCCCTGTGCATTAGTGGCTAAAGTCACTTGTTGAGCATAGGAAACCTGACCGACGACGGGAGAATTGGGAGTAGGTCGCGCCCGGACTACTAAACCCCGACGTTCAGAAATTTTACGACAGCGATCGCTGGTGGTTTGGGCGATATTAGAGTTAGAGTTAGGCAATATTTGAGCGCGCGCCCCCAATTGTGCAACTGAGAGCATCAACAAAACTATAGCTAACCCAGAAACTGACCGATTAAAGGATTTCCCAACTGCCAAAAACATAAAATCCACACCCACCCTAAGAACCTTTAGAATTGTCGCAGAAAGCGCAGATCACTAGCATAAACCCGCCGAATATCATCCAATTGGTGTAAGACCATAGCAAAGCGTTCTACCCCAAACCCCGCAGCAAATCCAGTATATTTTTGAGGATCATAACCCACAGCTTCGAGAACATTCGGATCGACCATACCACAGCCTAACACCTCCAACCATTTACCCTGCCATTCCAAATCCACCTCAGCGGAGGGTTCTGTAAACGGGAAATAACTAGCGCGGAACCGAATGGGTAGATCACCAAACATTTGACCCAGAAACTCTTTAATAGTGCCTTTGAGGTCTGTAAAACGGAGATTTTCCCCGATCGCTAATAACTCCAGTTGATGAAATACCGCCGCATGGGTAGCATCCACAGTATCGCGACGATAAACCCGACCCGGTGCGACAATGCGAATGGGGGGCTGATGTTGTTCCATGTAGCGAATTTGCACGGAAGAGGTATGAGTCCGTAACAGATTCCCATCAGGTAGGTAGAAGGTATCCTGCATATCCCGCGCCGGGTGGTCTGGGGGGGTGTTTAATGCCTCAAAATTATAGTAGTCGCTCTCCATTTCTGGCCCGGTAGCCACAGTGTAGCCCATACCTACGAAGATATCTAAAGCCCGGTCAATTACGGCATTGAGGGGGTGAATTTTGCCCTGGGGACGATACACAGGGGGCATGGTAACATCTATGGTTTCAGTTTTTAGTTGAGCTTCAATGAGGGCGAGTTCTAGGGCTGTGCGACGCTGGTCGAGTTGAGTTTGCAGGGCTTGTTTAACTTCGTTGGCGATCGCCCCAATACGAGGGCGCGCTTCCGGTTCAAGTTTACCCATTCCCCCCAGAACTTTGGAGAGTTGGCCTTTTTTGCCTAGATAGTTAATCCGCAACTGTTCGAGTCCTGAGAGGGTTTCACAGATGGCGATCGCTCTGTCAGCCTCTTGGCGTAGGGATTCGATTTGGTTTTCTAACGATTGAAGTTCGGTAGTCATTTGAGTGAGAGTACAGATTAGGGGTCGAGAGTGGAGTCGCCTCCATTCCCTCCCATTCAGAACCGTACATGAAAGTTTCCCTTCACACGGCTCCTAGTTTGATTGATCCATTGTTAAGGATACAGCTTTGGCGTTATCTAGTGCCGTTTTATCATCGCGGGTGTGGCGATGTAATAGCTGAAGATTTTTGTATTCATCCTTTCCACCTAGGTTTCGAGGTACAATGTGGTCTACTTCAATTATATCTGATGGGGTAAAGTACTGCCCGCACCATTTACATCTTCCTTTTTGTTTTTTTAGTAGTTTTGCTACCCTGTTTGGCGTGTCGATTGCTTGTCCTTTCCTGGTTGCCCAGTAAGTCCAGTTTCCGTCGTATGGTGTTGCGTCGGGGAGTATTAGGGTATGTCTGATAATTGGAGTCCAATTGTGATTGAACAGATGTAACCCATCTTTGGTTTGGAACAGCCAATTTTCGTGTCTTTCTTTCCCATTGCTAAGTTTAATTGTTCCATGTCTGAAATAATTACTTAGCTTTTCGTGACTTGCCTTTCCGCATCTTGATACTGTCCATGCCCGTAACATTTGCCAGATTATGAAGTCTAGCTTATTGAAGGTCTCTGTTGAGACTACTGCTGAGTAATAGTTTGCCCATCCTCTTATAATTGGGTTTAGTCTACTTATCAGGGCTGATTGAGGTGCTGTCTTATATCGTTTAATTACACCTTTTATCACTTCTGTGTGGGCAACAACTGCTTTTTGGCTGGGTTTTATGTGGGTTTTATGTCCGATTAATCGACTCTTATATCCCCCTGTTTTTCCAGACTTGTATTTTCCTACTGGGTATTGCCTGATATTGAATCCGAGAAAATCAAACCCAGGTTCTTCTGTTTTGCCATTATACTCAATAGGTTTGAGTGTGTGACCAATTCGAGTCTTTTCGGGTTTAATCTCTAATCCTACAGGTTTTAACCATTCGGTGATAGCAGTTTTGCACTGTTCAATGATTCCTAGGTCTTTGGATATGACTACAAAATCATCGGC
>NZ_JARPLC010000136.1:0-11679 GCF_032350395.1 Limnospira sp. PMC 289.06 | reverse complement strand
CCTGATACTGAAAGGCGGTCTGATATCTTTGTACGTTGATTCCCTAGCGGGTTCCCTCCTACGGCTACCTACGGCTATCGTGTTGGCTTTGAAACATACCCTCCCCCCATAACCGGAACAAGCACTATTGGGGAAGTGACCGCCGTGATAGCAGTCAATGGTGACGAACGAACCGATAGGCTTGCCCTTGACGGGTATCACAAGGGAACCACCCTATCAGCGTCCGGTTATGGGGGTGATATGGGTATTTGACAGATTGATTAAGTTGTGCTTGTTGACTGAGTAATCATCCTATTGAGAGAATTATTTTCCTGTGTTAGGACTAGCTTATGAGTAATATCTGAGTAATTAGGTAGGATAACCATTATAGGCAACTCCCGCCACAGTAGATATATCAACGTTTTCGGTTTAATAGCGGGGAGCGGATTTGAACCACTGACCTTCGGGTTATGAGCCCGACGAGCTACCAGACTGCTCTACCCCGCGCTGTATGAATACAGTATAAACCAACAGCCGAGAAATTGCAACCCCTAAATCATAATTAATTCTCCGCTAACCTCTAAGCGCTTAAAATTATTAAGGATCATGAACTTATCAGCAAGGTTTTCAGCCATTGTAGGAGTAATCCAACCCATCTGAGTGAGTAGATGAATAGCGATCGCATATTTAGCACGATTCGCCCCATCCATAACCTTAATCGCCAATCCCATACCTTCACCGACCCGACCCACGCACTGGACTCCCTCAGCCCCAGACTTACTGATGAGTTCCCCTTGTGTTAATCGCATCAATTCCGTATCAAAATGTCCCTCACAGGCGACAAACTCCGGGTGATGGGTCATAGATCGGACAATGCGTTCCATGTCCAAATTATCACCGGAAGCCAACTGAGCATATAAAGTCGCGATCTGAGACAATTCCATCTGATAAGTTGGGGCTCCGCAATCATCCCTAGCGCCGACAAACTCATCTCCGGGAATACCCAAAAGTTCTCCCAGCTTGGAGATAATCAATTGTTGGACGGGGTGTTTACGCTGTAGATAGGTCTCCAAAGGCCAGTGACGTTGACGACAGACGGCCAGCATTCCGGCGTGTTTCCCAGAACAACCATGTTCAAGGGGGCTACGTTTACCTTGAGGAATAGGGCATTGTAGATGAGAAGGGTCAATATCACAGCGCCACAGAATATTAAAGGCTTGTCTAGCCTGTTCAATCTGTCCGTGATGGGAACTACAAACGATCGCCAAATCACGATCAGTCAAATCATAACGTTCTAAAGTGCCAGTGGTAGTAATTGCCAAAGCCTGAAAGGGCTTCAAAGCCGACCGCACAAAAGTAGAAGTGTCTGGACTACCAGCCAGAAACAGAAGTTTACCCCGGTTATCACAAACGGCGGCTTGAATGCGATGGACGGCTTCTGTAATCCCCTCGCGCAACAATTTAACTTCCAATTCCGCTGTGTGTGTACGTTTTCCCCTTGTCATATTTTCCGAATCAATAATAATTTTAAATGCCGATCCAAATCATCCCTCCCATAGCCACAACCAACCCTAAACCATAGCAGGTTTGTTGAAGTCGGTATAGGAGGGGTTGCACCTGATGGGTAATAATTAACCGGTCTTGGGTGATAAATTCAGGAGTTTTTACCCAAGTTTGACCGTCATACCATCCCGACTCCTCATAAAAAACCGTTGGACTAATTAAACGCGATCGGATATACCACCATCCCAAATACAACCGCAGCAAAACCAAGGCCAGAAACAGAGTGGAACCTGCGCCCGCACTCAAAATAAAATGGACAGGACTCCGTTGGGGGGCAAAACTAGCAGCCGCGACGGGGGCAAAAATTACACTGGACCATAGCCACACAGTTGCTAACTTGCCCAGATATTTCGGCCATGGTAATGTTACCCAACTAAAAAACCAAGATTCTTGGAGTTCCTGATATTCATTGATGGGAAGTTGTTCTGGGGGGACGGGGCAGACTGAAACAGAAACCTTTCTCATAAGTATTTTTAGGGCTTAGGGTTTAAGTCAGTGCAGACCAGCTAATTTTTTCAGCATGACCCCAGAAGGCTTCTAAATTATAGAACTCTCGTTCCTCTGGTAGCAAAATATGGATCATGACATCACCATAGTCTACCACTATCCAAGAACCTTCGCTTTGACCATCAATTCGCAGCGGTTGTCGCTGGTTTTCCTCTTCTACTTTCTGGATAATGGCTTGATGAATGGCCCTAACCTGAGTATTTGAGAAGCCGGTGACAATGAGAAAGTAGTCTGCTAAGTAGGAAACTTCGGTAACTTTCAGAAGTTTAATGTTGTCGGCTTTGCGATCGTCGGCAGCGATCGCCGCCGCGATCGCTGTGGCTAGGGTGGGGTCCTCAACCCGACCCTTGAGGGTCGTAGACCCATCCGGTGCGTATTGACTATGGCTATTATTAAACATTAAGCGATAAAATTCCCCCATTAGTGAAAGGTTGTACGGATGTGATCATTCTAACAACTCGGATGAAGATCCTGTGTGCAGGTATCGGGTGTGAACTGTTAACGAGAGTTGCTGACCTCGGTAAATAGGGCTTCATATTTACTCAAAGCTAAATCAAAGCTAAATTCTGCCTCGGCGAACTTACGGCCCTGTTTACCCAAGGCCTCGACTAAGTGGCGATCGCCATATAATTTCAAGACCGCATCAGCCATAGCCTGGGGATCTTCCGGGGGAACCACCACCCCGGCGCCACTTTTGACTACAGCCACCTTAGCCGTCCCGGTATCTGGAACCGATGCCACGATCGCCCTACCACTAGCCAAAATCACGGGAATTTTTGAAGGTAGATTAAACGCCGTGACATCTCGTTTTTGCACCACCAAACCCACATCAGCCGCCGCCAACATTTCCGGCAATTTTTCCCGGGGTTCAAAGGGTCGTAATAACACATTATCTGCCTGATGAACCTTACATAACTCTTGGAGATTTGCCAAAGCCTTAGCCTCCCCTACAATCACAAAAGCAATGTCACTAATATGCTGAAGTTTAGCGGCAGCTTTAATGACAGTATCCATGCCTTGAGTTAGGGCAATATTCCCAGAATAAAGAACCACGAATTTATCTGTTAATCCGTGGGCTTCCCTAAATGGGTTGTTTTCTTTAGGTAAAGGATGAATAAACTTAGTATCCACCCAATTGGGAATATAAGCAATTTTATCGTCGGGGACACCTTGCTGTAATAAATTATCCCTAAAACCTTCAGCGATGACACTAACTCGACTCACATTTTTATAACTCAATTCTTCAACTTTGCGGGCAGTCTTCAACACGAAGCTATCCCCTTCAACCAACTTAACCCGCATAGCTGCTTCCGAGACAATATCCTGAAGATTTAAGACGATTGGGCAGCGTCTAATTGTGGCATATAAAGCCACAGGCAAAGAGACAAGTAACGGGGGAATTGTGGCAAAAATTACATCGGGTTTCCAACCTTTAAAAGCTTGCCAAATACTGGTAGTAATAAAACTCCCATCTAACATTAACCGAGCTTTTAAGCCGGGTTTTGGGCCTTTAATCCAAATAAAACTGCGCTGAATTTCTACGCCATTTCTCTGTTCAGTCACATAGAATTTACCCTGATATTCTGGATAAACGCGACGTTCTGGATAATTAGGCATTCCGGTAACTACCCGCACTTGATGACCCCGTTTAACTAAACCTTCCGCCAGTTCAGTCATTAAGGGAGCAATACCAATGGGTTCAGGATAGTAGTTGTAGGAATAAATTAGGATACGCATAATTTTCAGCTCATGTTGAGGAAATCAATTCAACTATCTTTATCTCAGTATCTTCTGGGTTTGAGATTCAGAACTACCTCAATAGTGATATGATCATCGGTGGGTTGGGTGGCACTGATACCAATTCCTTGGACTGAGTTAAGTAGACTAATGGTTCTCCTTGGTAGGGCGACAGCCGGCGCAGCTAGAAGGTAGCTTGTAGCCCAGGATAGTAGGTTTTCCATATCTAAGTAAACATAGCTATGATTAGCTTCTGGTAAAGAGCCGGTAATTTTCTGAAATCGGGTTGTTTCTGTTAGGGATGGATTAGGAACCTGGGTCATAGCTTCAACCACAGGACCACCAAAGGCGACAAATAGGAGATTAGGGGTTAACCATCCATGTCCGAACAAAGTCCCTTGTTGAGGGTCATTCCATTCGGTTACTTTAATGCCTTCAATGGTCCGCTGTTCGACGTTAACGGGGGGGTTACTTTGGGCGATAATCTGATCAAGTTGGTCTAGGGTGTTTTGGGCGATCGCCTGATTACTGGTTTCTAAGACCAATGCGCCGCCTAATCCCAGGGGGGCGAGAATCCCTTTTTCCGAGGCGATCGCCGCCAGGGCGAATTCTCCATCCATCCAACCAAATACTTGCTCATCTGCATCAAGTTCAATAGCTGCCAATCCATGCCTTATCTGTTGTACCACGCCTTGAATACTGGGATCAATTTGGCTTTGGTCAACCAATTGTGACCACATAGCATTAATTCCCTGACTATTTACCATAGCAACAGTTTCTGAGGGAAATCGGGAAACAATTTGACCTACTTGGGGGGAGGAGTTAACGGGGGTTGGCGATCGCCTTTGCTGCACGATCCCCCTAATCCGAAATCCTGTTGGTTCTACCCCTAAACTGACCATAGCAGAATGAATTGGGGCGAATTGAGATATCAGACTCCAAGATTCCCAAGAGGAGTCGGAAAACTCGGATAATTTTTCTAAAAATTGGTTATAGTCTGCTATAAAAATGGTGATTAAGGGCATAGGAACCCTATAGGATTCGGTGGGAAATGGGGATTTGGACAAGGGAGAACTAATATCAGTTGTGGCTTTATTTGCGGTTTCTGCTGCGTTTATACCTTTCCATAATTGGGCTAAGTTTGGCTCTCCAAAACGGGTATCGATCGCCTTTTGGATCGGTTCGGGACTAGCTGCTACTAACAGGCGATCGTCAACTCTTGCTATATGGTATATTTTACCACTCTCCTCTCCGTATTCATAAATAGTAAAACCCCGGTATTGTGGCGGCTGTCCTGACCCACCCACTTCCGCATTGAGCCGGTTAATAAACTGATTAGCCCGCCTCTGATTTTGAATCGCTAATATCATGAGCAGATCAGCATCTTCCGAGGTTTCTGATGGTAACACACTCACTAAAATTCCCCCTAACCAGGGTTTAATATCTCGGTCGAAATTTAGGGAAGTTCCGGCTAAACTCTGTCGTTTAAGACTTGACAAAAACTGATTTATATGATACCTACTTTGCTGATTACCAAATTGTCTTAAATAGTAGAGTGCCGATGGATTAGGGGTAACAAAAACCGCCATCAGTGCATTTTCAGGAACCAATCTCACGCTGTCTTCTGGGCTATAAACCTGTACTCGTAGGGCTCGCAGATGAAGCAGTATAGCCACCGTCCCCGTAAAAGCGATCGCCACAGCAGCCATAATCAGTTTAGACTTTTTTAAGGTAATGTTCAAAGTTGACACTTGACAGTTGACAGTTGACACTTGGCAGTTAAAAATTATTAATTATTAATTATTAATTGACTTCCTCATAATGAAAGTAGCAATTACAGGAGCCACCGGATTTGTAGGTTCACATCTCGTCCAACAACTCCACTCCCTAGGGTATCAAATCGTCGTGCTTACCCGTAACCCAGACAGAGGGCGGCGGGTGTTTCCCATAACCAACTACCCCCAAGTAGAGATGGTGCGCTACACTCCCACAGAAGCAGGTTCATGGGAAGATGCGATCGCTGGCTGTGATGGTGTAGTCAACCTAGCCGGAGCCCCCATAGCCGATGAACGTTGGACAGAAGCCCGCAAACGGGAACTATACCAAAGTCGAGTTATCCAAACCCAAAAACTCGTCTTGGCTTGCACCAAAGCCACCCCTAAACCCCAAGTTTTAGTCAGTACCTCCGCCATAGGCTACTACGGAACCAGCGAAACAGCCACCTTTGACGAAAGCAGCCCCCCAGGAAACGATTTCCTAGCTGACCTCTGTCAGCAGTGGGAAGCCGCCGCCGCCCCTATCCAAAACAGTGATATCCGTTTAGTGATCCTACGATTTGGTATTGTACTAGGTATGGGAGGTGCTTTGGGCAAAATGCTCACCCCCTTTAAACTATTTGCCGGAGGACCCCTAGGCAGCGGTCAACAGTGGTTTTCCTGGATTCATATTAGCGATTTAGTCAATCTAATTCGCTTTAGCTTAGAAAATCCCCAAGTTGAGGGGGTTCTTAATGCTACCGCCCCCAACCCCGTCCGTATGAACGAACTATGCCAACAAATGGGCCAAATTATGAATCGTCCCTCCTGGCTACCTGTGCCTAGTTTTGCTCTGGAAATGCTATTAGGAGATGCTGCTATTGTAGTATTAGAAGGCCAACAGGTGTTACCATTACGCCCCCAATCCTACAATTTTCAATATCAGTATTCTACGGTGAAACCAGCCCTAGAGGAGATTCTCGCCTGATGTCTCGACCTGACCCATCTACCGCCCATTTCCAACGTGCGCGCAGCAGTTTACAGCAGGCTTTAAAGCGTTATGGTCAAATGCGCCGCCAACAGGACTCACGGGGTAGCCAACTACAAGCTACGGTACAGGAACAACTTGATACTCTGGCTGTTAACTTGGAAAAGCTAGATCAGGGGTTAATTCGGATCGCGGCTTTTGGTTTGGTTAGTCGTGGAAAGTCGGCGGTTTTGAATGCTTTGTTAGGTCAGCGAGTTCTGAAAACTGGACCAACTCACGGGGTCACGCAATGGCCGCGATCTGTGCGTTGGACGGTGAGACCTGAAGAAATACGGGAAGTAGAACCTATTGATGTGGAGTTAATCGATACCCCTGGACTTGATGAAGTCGCGGGCCAGATTCGAGGTGAAATGGCGCGGGAGGTTAGCCGTCAGGCGGATTTGATTCTGTTTGTGGTGTCGGGGGATTTGACCCGCACTGAGTATGAGGCGATCGCCGAGTTAAAACGTACCCAAAAACCTTTGATTATCGTATTTAACAAGATTGACCTTTACCCAGAATCTGAACAGGAGGCGATTTATCGGAATTTGCAGCAGTTGGCGGTTCGGGGTTCGGCCATGGTTCCCTCATCTATAGAAATTGTCCGGGTTGCTGCTGAACCTACCCCCCTACAGGTGCGGGTAGAATGGCCTAATGGCCGCATTACTCAGGAATGGGAGTCGCCACCTCCTCAAATTCAAGAGTTACAGCGGGCGATCGCTACTATTGTTTATCGGGAAGGGCGATCGCTTTTGGCTTTAAATGCTTTGGTTCAAGCCCGGGAAGCTGACCGAATGATCGCCCGCCAGACTGTCCGTTTACAGCGTGCTGAAGCCGAAGATTTAATCTGGAAGTTTACCCAATATAAAGCCATAGCCGTCGCTATCAATCCCATCGCCTTTTTGGATGTGGCGGGGGCCTTTTTTGCCGATTTGCTGTTAATTCGCGCTTTAGCTAAGTTGTATGGGTTGCCTATTACCAGTTATCAGGCGGGGAAATTATGGCGGCAAATTTTGGCTAGTTCTGGCGCGATTTTATTGGGTGAAGTCGGCAGTGGTTTACTCCTAGGAATCGGCAAAACTGGCGCGGGGTTAGTGGCTAATTTTCCCGGCTATGCAGGGGCTGCTATTACTCAAGCGGCGATCGCTGGTTATGGTACTTATGTTGTCGGTCGCGCCGCCCAGGTTTACTTAGAACAGGGTTGCACTTGGGGAGAATATGGTATTGATACCGTCATTCAAGAGATTATTAATCAGTGCGATCGCGAGACGGTAATTTATCGTTTACGACAAGAATTTGATGATTTTATTGGATAGCATGAATATTCCACACTTACAGCCCGAAACTATTGCCACCATTCAACAAATGTCTGAACCGGAAATTAAAGAACTTGAGGAGTTTGTGCAATTCCTCGCCTGGAAAAAGTGCCGAGAATCAACAGAACCCTCTTCCCCCCCTGAATATAGCGCCTTAGTGCCTTCGGTTCCGGGGAATATTACCTTAGCTTCAGAATCTCCCCCTGCTCTCACTCAAGATAATTGGCATAAAGCCTTAGATATGCTCACCAAAGAACGCCTAAGTCAACTGCGAACACTACACCATCGCTTAAATTATCCCTAGAAACCTAGACAATCACTGCCCTCTATGGTATAATGGCATGGTATGCTATATATAAACTAGCCATATAACTCCCATCATAGGCTTAGTCAGCTTCGCCTATAAGGGAGTACCAGTGGTTAATTTGAGTTGAGCTAACAACTACTCAAAGCGCGAGACTCTAACACTGGTAGACTCACCCTAATTTATTCACCCATTGTTATAGCAGAAGGTATTGACCGTGTTGAGGTTTTTACAGTTTCTCATTCAGGCTATTCAACCTTTTTTAGTTCCTATATGCTTTGTCGTCGCTTGGGGGTTGATGTTCCTGACAATTTGGAATGTCGGAGCAGCGATCGCCCAGACCATCAAAAGAGCTAAAATCATGCACAAAATCCCCTGTGCTAACTGTAGCTTTTTTACGGGAGATTACCGCCTTAAATGTCCTGTACAGCCAACCATAGCACTCTCGGAAAGGGCGATCGACTGTCCCGACTACGAATCCAAATAAACCAAAATATCTGGTCAAAATATTAAGAGCCTGCCACATCAACCAGAACCTTTAAAGTGCCAGGCTTTTGAGCATGGTTAAAGGCAGCGATCGCCTCATCTAAGGAATATTTAGCCTCAATCAAAGGTTCCACATCAACCCGAAATTCTGCCAATAGTTCCAAAGCCGGAACGAAAGGACCACAGCGGGAACCTAACAAAGCAATCTCATCTACCACCAGAGAAGATATATCAATAGTCAAATCCCCGGCATATGTACTTTTGAGAACCAGAATACCACGCGATCGCAAACTCCGACGGGCGATCGTAAATCCTTCAGGATTGCCAGTACATTCTACCGCCAAATCAAAACTTCTGTCAACTACAGCATCAGCCAATCCCGTTTTAATGCCCCTATTTTCTAATAATTCTAACTTATGTCGATGACGACCTACAGCCAACAAATCACAACCCGTTAAAGCCAAAGTTTGAGCGATTAATTGCCCTAGTTTGCCATCTCCGACCACTAAAACCCGCCATTGCGGGTGAATAGATAGCTGTTGCTGAATTTCCAACGCCGCCGCAATAGGTTCCGCAAAAGTCGCCGCGTCCGTAGAAACACTATGGGGAACTAAATGTAAATTTTGTACTGGAAGCGTGAGATAATCAGCGAATGCACCATTACGGTTAACTATACCTAAAACAGTGCGATTTTCGCAGTGGGTGGGTTGTTGAGTCAGGCAAAATCTACATTTACCACAGGCGGCGTTAATTTCTCCCACCACCCGCCGCCCCAGAAGATTAGGGGGACCTTGTTCCACCACACCGACAAATTCATGGCCCGGAATACCCTGGTAGGGATAATATCCCCTAAGTAATTCTAGGTCAGTGTTGCAAATCCCGGCTCGCAGGACTCGCACTAATGCCTCTCCTGGACTCGGTGTAGGCGTGGGTATGTCGGTGCGGAGTTCGAGTTGCTGATGTTCCAGCCAAACTGCTTTCATGGTTACGGTTTTACCTAATCAGTAACGTTTGCTATATTTTAGTCAATCTTTAAATTTACCGACAACCGGGAATTTGTCACCTAGAATAGAAGCACAGTAAATTTTTACTAAAGGGCACCACTCAGGTGGTGAGTTGGTGGGTAGCACTGATGCTGAAAAAGCTCACACAAAATATATTATCAAGGTCTGGTCTGACAATTACTACTCTTGGTCTGATGATAGTTATTTCTTTATTATATGGCTCTGTTTATTTTTTATCGAGTCATAATATGCTGCCTTTTGTGATTAGCTTGATTTCCGTGTTAGGAGCTGCTGGAATAGCTTGGCATAGTTACCAAAAACAACACAAGTGGCATCAAGAAAAACAGGATTTAGAGAATCATATTCAAGACTTGCGCGATTCGGGGCATTTAAAACAAACTCAGCTAGAAAAAAGTTTGCAGAATTTAACCGAAAAATTTAATAATATTGAACTGGAAAATATCCGCCTTAACAATAGTAATCTCCGCAAAGATGAATTTCTGAGGCAAACATCCCATGAACTGCGAACACCCCTCAATGGCATTATCTGTTCTCTGCAACTGTTACTTGATGAGTTATATGATAACAGTGACGAAGAAACCGAACTGCTGCAACAAGCCTATCAGTCTTCTCTGCATTTAATTAACCTCATTAATCAGGTTTTGGATTTAGCAAAAATTGAAGCTGGGAAAGTCTCAATTGAGTTAAAGCCTATTGATTTGCACGCATCTCTAACCGCTGCTATTTATTTACAGTTCGGCAATTTTCGCAAGAAAAATCTACAGCTTTACCGACAAGATTTTTTTCAAGGCATTAAAATTAAAGCCGACCCCAACAAATTAAAACAAGTTTTGATTAATGTGATTGGTAATGCTATTAAATTTACAGACCGTGGTAATATTACGATTATTACTGAACTCCGACAGGTGAAATCTAATCCCAGCGACTCCCCAATCACTATGGCAGTTATCACTGTTCAAGATACCGGAATTGGTATTGAGCCGAAAAATCAACACCGACTTTTTGAGGCATTTCAAGTAGAAAATGAGTCTAACACTAATCCTCAAGGAAGTACGGGACTCGGTTTAATGATATCTAAAAATTTGGTGGAAATGATGGGGGGTAGCATTTATTTAAACAGTCCCGGAAGAAACCAAGGAACTACCGTAGAAATTCTGCTACCCCTAGCTGATCAAGAATCGGAAATTGATGATAGTAATATTAAGTATGATTAGCCATTAATATTACCTGATTAAACAACCCTACAGATTACCAGGGAAGTACCTCACCATTAGCGTGCCAAAATGTGCCAGTATTATCTAAGTTGAGTTGATCAATTCTGGCTAATAGTCCCTGTACTGACTCGGTGGGAGTAATTCCAGTAAAGTTAGTCATGCGGGTTCTGACTAAGCCTGGGTGTAAAATACCTACAGAAATTCCCCGGGGTTTTAAGTCATGGGAGAGAGATTTTCCCGCCATACTTACCGCGACTTTAGACATTCGATAACCATAGGAACTCCCGGAGGTATTATCACCAATAGAACCCATGCGACTGGTGATTATAGCAATTTTTGACCCAGACTGGAGGTGAGGGAGTAAAGCCTAAGTGACTCTCAAGGGTCCCAAGGCGTTGACTTCAAACTGTTGGCGGATACTATCAAAATCCAGGTTTTCCAGGGTGTTACGCTTTAAAATACCCGCGTTGTTAATCAGTACATCAATAGTGCTACCTTTTAAATTGGAGGCTAACTTACTGACGGCTTCTGGGGAGGTGATATCACACCCAGACTCGACTCGCACCCCTAATTATTCTAATTCGGCGCTAGAATGGCGACAGACTGCAATCACAGTTTCTTGGCGATCGCATAATTGACGACAAAATTCTAAGCCAATTCCTCCGGTAGCACCCGTAACTAAATAAGTTGCCATTAGGATTCAATTATCAAACTATTAGGGGTCGAGATAGACCTCACGGTCTACCCCTCCCATTCAGCAGCAGAAC
>NZ_JARPLC010000135.1:0-11812 GCF_032350395.1 Limnospira sp. PMC 289.06 | reverse complement strand
TTATCTGACCGCCTATGGTGTTGTAAGGGCGGGTTATAAAGATTCTGGACTTATATCAAAGGCGATCGCAGAACCGGCCCCTAGGGCGGGTTATAAGGATTCTGGAGTTATATAAAGGCGATCGCAGAACCCGCCCCTACAAGGTTATTGGTGAAAAATCAATGAAATCTAACAGGTGATGAGCTAATTGTAATTTAGTGCATCCGCTGATATTCTGTTTTTTGCCGTGGCGATCGAGTAAGATGGCTTGGTTGGTGTCGCTACCAAAACCGGCTCCAGGTTGGTCAATGGGGTTAGCAACGATCGCATCTAAGTTTTTGCGCTGCAATTTTTCCCAAGCCGGGGCTAAAATATCTCCTGTTTGCGCCGCAAAGCCAACTAAATGCTGGTCGGGGCGTTTTTTTTGTGCCAATTGAGCGACAATATCGGGTACTGTTTCCAAGTCTAGTTGTTGAGGAAGCGATCGCTTAGGTAACTTTTCCGGGTGATAAGCGGTAGGTCGGACATCAGCCACCGCCGCCGCCATAATGGTCAGGTTGGCGGCGGGAAATAATGATAACATTGCGTCAGACATTTGCTGGGCGGTAGTAACACTAACTAACGTCACCTCTGATAGAGTCTCCACCATCTCCACATTCATGGGACCATGTACCATTGTCACCCGTGCGCCTCGGTGGACTGCGGCTTGAGCGATCGCTATTCCCATTTTACCAGTAGCAGGATTACCAATAAACCGCACCGGGTCGAAATGTTCGCGAGTTCCCCCGGCGGAAATTAGCACCTGTTTATTAGCGAGATCTCGATCGCCTTGGGTATGCAGTAGGGAATAAATATGAGCTAATATTTGTTGAGGTTCTGCCATACGTCCGGCTGCTAAAACCTCAACTGATTGGCTGTCGGTATTATTGGGGATATCGCAGGCGAGAATACCAGGAATGGGAGTAATGCTGTGAAAGCGACTATCTGTTAAAAGTAGTTGCCAATTTCGCGCCACCGCTGGCTGTTTCCACATTTCCCGGTTCATAGCTGGAAGCAATAAGATCGGACAGGTGGAAGCCAAAACCGTATTAGTGAGCAAGTTATCCGCCATTCCGGTGGCTAGTTTACTGAGGGTATTGGCGGTTAGGGGTGCAATGACGAAAATATCAGCCCATTGTGCTAACTGAATATGAAGGGGGCGACCGTGGGTAGGCTGCCAAAAGTCGCGATCGGTATAACTGCGATCGCGCGATAAGGTAGCTAAAGTTAGGGGGGTAATAAATTGTTGAGCCGAGTCGGTGACGATAGTACGGACTTCAGCCCCCGATTTTGCCAAAGTGGAAACCACCTCACAAATTTTGTAGGCGGCTATTCCACCAGTTACCCCAATTAAAATACGTCGCCGGTCGGACATAAAAGCTAATGGCTGTGTTAGTGATATTTAGTACGCGCAGAAACCGGGTTTCTGGGAAAATCGGTTAGTTAGAAACCCGGCTATAATACTGCCACCCTGGCGCGCATTGTGGTTTTGGCCTATGCTAGAATTTTTTAGGCTTCGTCATAGGCTTCTAAATCCAATAAGTGAATATAAGGTTCAACCAATTCTGGACGCTGGAAAGCGATCGCTCTGAGTAAATGCCAATCCTGCAATCCCTCAAATGCGTTGCTATAATTATCCACTTCCAAGCGGGAAGCTAACTGAGCCACATCATCTGCTGTCAATGCGGAAATCTTGGGTGAAGATTGAGTCAACATTTCCATCTTGCAATACCTCCAGTTCAGTTGCATTTCCCGTGAGCCTTGGGGTTAAGTATGTCCCCCCTCTTTTATCTTAAAGGGTTAATGGTTATTAGGCAGGGTTTTGATCACAAAACTTTGTATTAACCCCAAAATATCGGGACAAATCTCGTGACCCATGTTGTACTCATGATATTCCACCGTTGCCCCTAATTTCTGGAAACTGTCCCGCGCCTGGTGAGCAGCTCCGAGGGGGACGACCATATCTTGTTTACCATGAGCCATTAAAATCGGCGGTAGAGGGGTCTGTTGGGGTTCTGGTTTAAAGTGTAAGTAGCCACTGAGTACAATCAGACCTGCAAAACCCATTGTCCGTCCGACATCAAAAGTCATGGCTCCCCCCTGGGAAAAACCCCCTAAAATCGTGCGTTGTGGCGGTATTCCAGTGGTTTTGGCGATCGAGTGTAACCAATCAATTAGTTTTTCCCGGCTTTCCTCAATTCCATCATATTCCTGAGTTTCTAAAGCGTACCAAGCGCGACCCCCCGGAACTTGTGGGTGAGGAAAGGGAGCTTCTGGGAACTCAAACCAATAATCGGGTAATTTCAACATGGGAGCCAAAAAGGTCAGATCCTCACAATTCGCACCCCAACCATGCAGGAATATGATTAAACCTTCGGGATTTTCCGGGTTTTCTGGTTTGACTGTATATGAGTGTAACGACATATTTGATTCTGACCTGTTGGTTTACTTATCGATATCCTACATTACTTATAAAAAACACTCAAGCCATTGGGATATTTATCAGTTCAATAATATCTGATATATCTAGGTATTTTCATAAATAGCTGGGCGGGATCTATAGTCTACATAAATTGACAATTCACCCATAATGTGCTAGTTTAACAAGCAGTCCTAAATTACTGATAAACATAGTGGCAGTTTAACCAGGTAATGCCAAAACATGGCATTGGTTGCTCAGTTGCTAATCATTGATTATCTCTACGATCATGATAATTATACACCTATCTTAGTTGTAAATATGTCGAATCCAAAAGTTATTACCACCGCCAAAGTTGAGTCTGTAGAAAATCAGATTAGGGAAAATCAAAAGAGGATTGACTACAATACCCTTGAATATCCGATTGAGGTTTTAGTGGATAAATATTTAACTGGAATTGATGAAAACACCAACGAAATATTTATACCTGACTACCAAAGAGAAATGGCTTGGGATGAGGCGCATCAGTCAAAATTTATTGAATCGGTTTTTCTCGGTCTTCCAATTCCCTATATTTTCATTGCTGATGTTTCCCAAGAAGAAGATGATCAAAATGACTCACGGTTAGAAATTATAGATGGAACCCAGAGAATACGAACCTTAGCTAGATTTATAAATAATCAACTCCAATTGTGTGAACTCAAAAAGTTAACGGAATTAAACGGGTTTCATTTTCAAGATTTGTCGAAATCTCGTCAGCGACGATTTCTTAGAAATACTATTCGATTAATTAAATTAACTGAAGATGCTGATGAAGAAGTCCGCCGAGATTTGTTTGAACGGATTAACTCAGGAAGCATTGAGCTTAACCAAATGGAGAAACGAAGAGGAAGTCAGCCAGGATTATTTTTAGATTTGATAGAACAGTTATCAAAGGAACCAAAATTTATCAGCTTATGTGCTTTTTCAGAAACAGCTATCAAACAACGTGATCCTCAAGAGTATGTTTTGAGGTTCTTTGCTTTTTTAGAAAAATATCAATCTTTTTCGGGAAATATTCATGATTTTTTAGATAACTACTTAAAAGATAAAAATGAACAATTAAAGAAACATAACAACCCACAATCAGAATTAGAGCATCTGCGCCATGAATTTATGTCAATGCTATCGGTAATAGAAACATACTTTCCTGATGGTTTGCGAACAGGTAAACATAAAATTAGACCTATAACTCGCATCAAATTTGAGTCTATATGTGTAGGCGTGGCTTTGGCTTTGCGTGAGCAAAAAGATTTAGTGCCCAGGTCTACAGACTTTTTAGAATCACCAGATTTTAAGAAATTGACTAGCAGTGATGCTAGTAGTTCTGGTAATAAGGTTATCGGTCGAATTGATTATGTTCGTAACCAGGTGTTGGGTTAATCTATGGATAGTACATTATGGGAATATTTTAATAAACAGTCTGTAGAAGTTAGTCAATACTTTATGTTTCTTAAACGACTGGAACAAAAAACAATGATAATAGATAATTATCAACTTTATGTTGGTGATATAAATGCGGATCAAAGAATTGATAAAAATGACCAGATTTATTTCAATACTGATATCGAAAAAACTCTGAAAGCTAATGGTTTTTTATTGCTATATAATTTGGTGGAGGGGACTATGAGGAGGGCGATTGAATATATATTTGATTACCTGGATAGTCATCAAGTTGATTTTGATGTTTTGAGACGAGAACTGAAAATAGTGGTATTAAAGAATATCAAAAAGCGATCGCCTGAAAAAATTATAGATAAAATTGATAAAATATCTCTGGATATTATCATTGAAACTTGGGATAATGATGATATTTTTTCAGGAAATATAGACGCTAAAAAAAATCAAAAATGTAGCCAAAACTTATGGTTTTTCTAGTAAAACATCTCCTCAAAAAACCCAAAATGGTGAGAATTTATTATTAATAAAAAATCATAGAAATGATTTGGCACATGGTTTAAAGTCCTTTAATGATATTGGTAAAGATACCACAGATATAGAACTTTTTGAAATCAAAAATAGAGTGATAATTTATCTACGAGAAATTATCATAAATATCGAAACTTATTTAGCCAATCAAGAGTATTTAAGAAACCCCGTAAATTCACCCTAGGGTAAAATATGCTGCTATACTGTGTAAGATTTGACATCAGAGGAAGGGAATATGCTTTCTGATATTATTACGCAAAATCGCTTAGATCTGGGTCTGGGGACTTCTGGTAACGATGTGATCATTATCTCGGAACTACCACCAGAACAACTTACTCGTTTTAGCTCTTCTCCTCTGACGGAGGCGATCGCTCTTTTGGAGGGTGATGATTATATAATTAATGATGACCCCCAGGGACGAATTTTGTTAGGAAACCAGGGGAATGATACTCTCATTGGTCATTCTGGTAATGACACTATCTATGGTGGTGAGGGTAATGATTTGATTATTGGTGGTTCTGGAAATAACATTTTATCAGGCGATCGCGGTTTAGATACCCTCACAGGTGGAGATGGAATTAATGAATTTATCCTATCCCAGTCAAGTGAGGATCAGGATCTAATTACCGACTTTAAACCAGGTATTGATAAATTGCGCTTGTTTAGGGGAGCCACCTTTTCTGATTTAGATATTCAACAATCAGATTTATCCACCGTAATTGAGTTTAATGGTGAAACCTTAGCCACCCTCAATAATGTCTCCGCTAATTCTTTGACAATTGATGACTTTATCGAGGCTCTCAACTTCGAGGAAATCTATATTTTTGGGGATAGCCTATCCGATACCGGGAACGCTTTTATCGCTTCGGAAGGACAAGTTTTGGCGGGATTGCCCTACTTTGAAGGTCGCGCCTCTAATGGTTTATTATGGGTAGATTATTTAGGAGAAAAACTCAGTTTAAACCCTGCCAAATTTATCGAAGAATCACCGTCAGAGGATGGGATGAACTGGGCGTTTTTTGGAGCCAATACTAGCGATTTAAATACCACCGCACCGGGATTATTCCCCGGATTACAAACTCAATTACAGGCTTTCATAGCTCCTTTGTTAGCATCGGGTCAAACAGCCAATCCTAATGCCTTATATACCCTGTGGGCGGGTGCTAATGATTACTTAGCCGGACGACAAACTGATGTGACTATTCCGGTGAATAATTTAACTGAAGCTGTGACTTCTCTGTATCAGTTTGGGGCGCGGGATTTTCTGATGTTAAACTTACCGCAATTGGGAGAATTACCAGTAGCGAGATTTAACCCCCTAGACCCCGTTGATCCATTCAACTCTTTTAATGCTGAGGAATTGAACCGCCTAAGTAGGGAACATAATCAAGGTTTACGGGAAGCTGTAGACCAATTAAATCAGAACCTACTTGGTGCTAATGTGACTTTATTTGATGTGGGTGGTTTATTTGAGGATGCGATCGCCAATCCTGAACAATTTGGATTAACTAACGTCACCGACAGTAGTATATCATTTGTATCAGGAACCATTGTCGATAATCCAGAGCAGTATTTATTCTGGGATATCCTACACCCCACCACCACCACCCATCAAATTATCGCCAGTGATGTCTATGAGCAACTGCTAATAGATTATCAGTAGATTGCCAAAAAACTAGAGTCCGGTGGGTTATATTTGAAGGTAAGAGGGGAAATATTATAGCTAATACTGTGATATCCTCCTCACCCCAAATTAGTGATAATAGCCCTAATTTTCGGTATGTTTAAAGGTGTTTAAAACGGATAGCGCATAATCGCCGCCAAACTACCGCCACCTGGTATATCATCCCGGCGCACACCCAAAACTCGCGCCCCTGTCAGCAGCGCACGCCCGGCAATTTCATCAATAATGTTGTAGCTCATGGCACAGGGACCTTCAGCAAAACTAATAACGCCGTCATCGTCAATAGTACCTGGTTTAGCGTCATCTATATCAACCAATAACTTGTGTACTGCGCCATAGGTAGCAGCGCGCGCCGCCTGGGAGATATCGGTAGTAGTACGATTTTCATTAGTGCGCTGGTTGAATAAGGCCTGTATATCGGCAAGTTCTTGACGGAACAACTCATCGAGAATTTCCCGCGCCGCCGTTGCTAATTCGGCATCACTCATGGCTTCAGGATTGGTAGTAATGGCGCTGTTTGCTAGGTGAGGATAGGATTGCACCTGGCGATATATTGACAATAACGGTTCGGTAGCGGCGATAATTAGGGGAGTTTCGCGACCTCCTAGCAGGTCACGCAGTGCTTGATCTATTTTCCTGGCATACTGGGTCAGACGGACTTTCATGCCTTCGGAACCTTGAATGCGACCACTGGGGGAACGGTCTTTGATGGAAGTTTTCCCGGCGGCGCTGGCGGCGGACTCTGGTAAACTGTCCACTTTCACCTCAAAGGCGGGCATATCTGCGGAAACTTCAACTACCCGAACGCTATTTTGAGCTAGGGCGAGGACAAAGGCTGATTGTGGGACGGTGACAGCCCGCAACAGGCGCTTGAGATAAAAGCGATCGCTTACTTCGACAATGGGTTCTAAACGGTTAGGTAGACGGAAGGTACGCAGATATTCGGGTGTGGCAAAGATAGCCAAGCTATTAGCCTGATATTTCCAGAATTCATCATCATCAATGAGGTCTAATAACATCTCCTCGATCGCTGCTACTTCCCCCTTATTGTGTTCGGCTAGTTGGTTTGTGGCTTCGGTCACTAGGTTTTTTAGGGCAATGCGATCGCCTTGGTTCTCAATGGTGATCGGTGTGGTAGGTAGATAAATGCTAACTCTGGCGGAACCGCGACTGTGCAGCAAAGCCTCAATATCCGCCTGAGTGGGAATGTCAATATGGAGCATAGGTATCAGTTTATAGGTTGATTTGATTCTGTTACCATATCAGTAATTATCACATTATGGGCTTCAATATAGTTATTCAGTTCAAATTAACTACCGCCATATTCGAGAAAATATAGCCTTTTCCACCTCACCCCATCTCCCCCTAATTAGGACAAAGCTACTGTTTATGTCTTGAGGAAGACATGATTGGACTCCGCCTTCAAAATCG
Source organism: Limnospira sp. PMC 289.06 (assembly GCF_032350395.1). Lineage (NCBI taxonomy): Bacteria > Bacillati > Cyanobacteriota > Cyanophyceae > Oscillatoriales > Sirenicapillariaceae > Limnospira > Limnospira sp. PMC 289.06. Next base: position 4,292 of record NZ_JARPLC010000135.1, on the reverse strand, counting down.
GTCTCCGTTTAATTAACAATTAATTAATCAGTCATGTGTTTTTGCCCCTCAACTGTGGCAATTAGAGATAATTGGTGCTGGAAAATTTACCAACTCCACTGAACAAGAGATATTTAGGCAGCCAGGTGTCTGAGGAATAGTTTTTGATAGACCATCTTCTCGGTTAGGGATAATTGGGGACTTTTTTGGCAAATGTCGAGAGTAAGTGCTGAAGTGGGGCCGAAATGTGAAACAATCAAATCAAGGCGATCGCAGTCCTTAGCAACCACGATCGCCCATGAAGTTGACATATCTAAACTGGAATACTCATGACTGTTGCTCAAGCCGTCTTCCCCATTGACTTGGGAGCCTACCAATACCTGAAACTTGACCCAGCCCATAGCACCCTAACCGACGAACAACGAAAGGCCCTGAAAGCTAATATTGAACTGGTCAGAGATGCGATCGTCTTCTTCACCGCCACCGGCGCAGCGCGCGGAGTTGGCGGACACACAGGGGGACCTTACGACACCGCCCCAGAAGTAATGATCCTTGATGCCTTATTTCGCGGTTCTCCCGACAAATTCGTGCCTATCTTCTTTGACGAAGCCGGACACCGGGTGGCTACCCAATATTTAATGTCCGTACTCGAAGGATCTATGCCCGCCGAACAACTCCTTAGCTATCGCGCCGCTCATTCCCAACTACCCGGACACCCAGAATTAGGACTGACCCCCGGCGTAAAATTTAGCTCTGGTCGTCTCGGTCATATGTGGCCTTACGTCAACGGCGTGGCTATGGCTAACCCCAACAAAACCGTTTTCTGTCTGGGTTCCGATGGTTCTCAACAGGAAGGAAATGATGCCGAAGCTGCTCGTTTGGCTGTCTCCCAACAGCTTAACGTTAAACTGATTATTGATGATAACGATGTCACCATCGCCGGACACCCTTCTGATTATATCCCTGGCTATACCGTCGCCCAAACTCTCATCGGTCATGGTCTGAAAGTCCTAGAGGGAGATGGAGAAGATATTGATAGCCTCTATGGTCTGATCTGCCAAGCTATTAATACAGATGGTCCGGTGGCGCTGATTAACCATCGGAAAATGTGTGTGGGAATTGAAGGACTCGAAGGTTCCCCCCACGGTCATGATGTGATTTCCGTAAAGGCGGCGATCGCTTATTTGGAAGCCAAAGGTCGCACCGAAGCCGTTAAATATCTCCAAGGTATCCAAGCACCTAAACAAAACTACACCTTCATCGGTTCTAGTGACGATCTCGGTTCCAACCGTAACGTCTTTGGGGATGCCGTCGTTTCCGTTCTCGCTACCATGACAGATAGCGATCGTCAAGAAAAAGTCGTTTGTGTCGATAGCGACCTAGAAGGGTCCTGTGGTCTACAAAAAATCCGCACCGCCTACCCAGAAATCTTTATCAAAGGCGGTATTATGGAGCGCGGTAACTTCTCCGCCGCCGCCGGCTTTGGTATGGAAAAAGGCAAACAGGGGATTTTCGGCACCTTTAGCGCTTTCCTAGAAATGTGCATTTCTGAAATTACCATGGCGCGCCTGAATTACTCCAACGTCCTCTGTCACTTCTCCCATAGCGGTATTGACGACATGGCTGATAATACCTGCCATTTCGGAATTAATAATATGTTCGCCGACAACGGTTTAGATGACGGCTACGAAACTCGTTTGTATTTCCCCGCTGACGCTAACCAGATGAAAGCCTGTGTCGAAGCCGTATTTTTTGACCCCGGACTGCGGTTTATCTTCTCTACCCGTTCCAAAGTTCCCTATATTCTCAACAGTGACGGAAATAATTTCTTTGGCGACAGCTATAAATTCATCCCTGGTAAAGATGAGGTAATTCGCGAGGGTACTGCTGGCTATATTGTCAGCTTTGGCGATAGTTTGTACCGTTCCTTAGATGCTGTCGAACGCCTCAAACAAGAAGGTATTGATGTAGGGTTAATTAATAAATCTACCCTAAATGTCGTTGATGAAGATATGTTAGCCAAAATCGGAAAGGCTCCCTTTGTCATGGTCGTCGAAGCCTTTAACCGTCGCACTGGACTCGGTAGCCGTTTCGGTTCCTGGTTACTAGAACGTGGCTATACTCCCAAATATGCCTATCTTGCTACTCACAAGGAAGGTTGTGGCGGTCTGTGGGAACAGTTCCCTCATCAGGGTATTGACCCCAACGGTATTATGGCCAAGGTTAAGGAATTAGTCGGTTAGTCACCAAACAACCTGTTTGCTGATTAATAGATCACAAAATATAGGGCGGGTTAATCAAGTTGATCAACCCGCCTTGGTTTAGAGTTTATGCAGCATCAAATCTGAACCTAACTATCGCTGCAATTCTATGCTTTATTCGCTTTTTTGCGAAGGTTGGAAGCGACAAAGCCAGCACCAATAGCGCCTAGACCGAAAATCATACCTGGTTCTGGTACAGCAGCACCAACCACTTTCCAGTCTGGTCCATTATAAAATGCTCGCAGGGCATCATCGCCAGGACCACCCGACTCAGACCATGCAGCACTTACACGAATACCACCAATAGACCTTACTGAGGGGTCAAATCCTAAGTCAGCCAAGGACACTCCCCGAGAACCGACTTGTTGAACAGGATTTCTGGTATTGGCAATTTCTAGTGTAGTAATTGCGAACCCGGCATCATCCCAGTCGTTCCGTCCAACAGTAAAGGTATTACCCAAACTGTTGCCTTCTCCGTCGATCGCTTGAACTGTTACAGCACTGTTCATGCCACGTTCCCACAAAAACAGGTTATCAACCCGACGATCAAACCAAACATTGATCGCGAAACTGCCGCGGTCTTCTCCATCGATAATGCTGTTAAGGTTATTATTTCCCAAAGATGTCACAATGTCTTCATTGGTGGGGTCTTCCCGGGATGTTCCTACGGTTGCTAGAGGCCCCATATCAGAACTAGCAGCACCTGTGTTACCACCAGTATAGGGGTCGTTATAAACGATGTCAGCGCGATCGACAAAGGCAAAATTACTGAAAATATTGCCGTTAACCTCAACAGAATTCAGCCAGACATCCCCTCTCGGATTATAATCCTCGTTTAATAAGTTGGTTTGGAAGGAAAAGGCTTGAGCGGAACCTGCGAATCCTAGACCACCGGCTAGTAAACCTAAAAATACTGATAGACTTAGTTTGGTGTTCATAATTTTTACCTCTGGTGTGATAATTTGACTAACTTGGATAAATTTTCTGGACTTCGTACTTTCGTACTATTCATGTTGTAGCATCATTTCCCTGGTGTGTCTAATGTAAAACACCTTTTTTACCAAAGATTTATTAATGTATGGCTTTTGTAAAGGTAGCTTTTTATATTTGTGACCATTGTCTTGAATGTATGTGTCACAAATCACAACCTGCTGTGATCAGACCAGTAGGAAAATATTTAAGCTGAAAATATTGCCAACAGAGTGCTAATTGACGCTCAAGGTCTAGTAATGTCAATTTTAATTTGTCCGCTAAAGTCAGGAATGGGGGGAGCGAGTTTAATTAACTGGATCTGAACCCGCTCAACCTGGGACTGTTCCAGAATGGCTTGAGCGATCGCCTCTGCTAGTCTCTCGACCAGAGCAAATTTAGCCGTTTTGACAATATGCTCAACTGTAGCAATAGTTCCCCGATAGTCTACCGTATCTGCGATCGTATCACTATGTCCGGCAACGCACAAGTCAAACCACAAGCGCACATTAACTTCAAACCACTGACCTAATACCCTTTCCTCCTGGAGATATCCCGTATAACCATAACTGCGGATACCTTTAATTTCAATTGAGTCCATATTTTTAGCTAACCTTTTTGTGATTGTGATCTTAATTTTCACCCAAAGCGCCACCTATGGTAGAAATATAGGCCCATGACCCAGGAAATTTTAGCGTTGAGGTTCCTGGTATTTGGCGATCAGACTCCCTCCCGGCTACAGGGGATTGATTGCTAAGAGATGAAATTGTCGTTGGGTTGATCAATATTTGCGGAATATATGTTATAGTGAATTTGGTCTTAGGGCATGTAGCTCAGTGGATAGAGCATCAGATTCCGGTTCTGAGGGTCGGGGGTTCAAATCCCTCCATGCTCGTTTTTTCTATTGCCTTATCCTGACGGCGATAGCGGGAATTTACTTAACCCGATAGTCGTACCGTCACACTCAAAATGCACTCCATTCAGTCTTAGCACACGGGACAATTGGTGCATATCCCTTAGCAACAAATCTTAATTATTGACGGGTTAATCAATAAGCACAACTTAATCAATCTGTCAAATATC
>NZ_JARPLC010000134.1:9285-11741 GCF_032350395.1 Limnospira sp. PMC 289.06 | reverse complement strand
GGAAATCGGGGCAACTGGGATGAGGCGGAGCGTCTGTATCGGCAATCTTTGCAATTGAGAACCGAATTGGGCGATCGCTCCGGCATGGCAACCTCTTGGGGACTGTTGGGAGATATCGAGCGAAATCGCGGCAACTGGGATGAGGCCGAGCGTCTGTATCGGCAATCTTTGCAATTGAGAACCGAATTGGGCGATCGCTCCGGCATGGCAACCTCTTGGGGACTGTTGGGAGATATCGAGCGAAATCGCGGCAACTGGGATGAGGCCGAGCGTCTGTATCGGCAATCTTTGCAATTGAGAACCGAATTGGGCGATCGCTCCGGCATGGCAACCTCTTGGGGACTGTTGGGAGATATCCAGCGAAATCGCGGCAACTGGGATGAGGCGGAGCGTCTGTATCGGCAATCTTTGGATTTGAGTACCGAATTGGGCGATCGCTCGGGCATGGCAACCAGTTACAACTCCCTAGCCTCTGTCTATCAACACTTTAACCGAATTCCTGAAGCGATCGCCGCCTGGAGAGAAGGACTAGCCATTTGTCCCCCAGAGCGATTCCCGCTAGAAGCCTTGGATATCGGTCGCAGATTAGGCGATGCTGCCTTTAAGGTTCAAGACTGGGAAACCGCCATCGAAGGCTATGAGGCTGCCATTGAAGCCGTCGAAACCCGTTGCAGCTTCACCGACTCCTACAGCGAGAAACAAAAACGCCGGGAAGCCGCCTTAGACCTCTATCCCCAACTCGTGCAAGCCTGCATCAACGCCGAAGATATCGGCAAAGCCTTAGCCAGCGTCGAACGCAGCAAATCCCGCAACCTCATCGAACTCCTCAGCAACCGCGACCTGTACCCCAAAGGCGACATTCCCCCAGAAATCCGGCAACAACTCGATCGCCGCCGTCGGGAAGTCACCGCCAAACAGCGACTCCTCGAAACCCTCGAAACCCCCACCAACCCCGATAATCAGGACATCGGCGGACTGGGACAACGGGGCAGCAGTGCCGCCAGCTTCACCCCCGAAGTCATGGACAGCCTGCGTCAACAATACCAACAGGCGCAACAGGCCTTAACCCAACTCCTGGAAACCATCAACACCTACGACCCCAACTTCAGCCTCACCCAACGAGTCCAACCCATCCAATTCTCGAAAATTCAGGAGTTGCTGGATAAGGATACCCTGTTGATGGAATGGTATCTCAGCCCCCGGGGAATTTATACCTTTATCGTCAGTGGCGAAACCGGGGAAATTTCCGTGCATCTTTCCCCCCCGGAAAACCTGGAGCAATTACAGGAGTTGCGCGACACCTATCTCCACACCTATCAACGCCACCACTCCGACGACTGGGAAACCCATCTGAATGACTTCCTGCGCCGTCTGCGGGATATCCTGGAATTACCCCAACTCCTCGCCCAAATTCCCCCCACCTACCGCCGCCTGATTGTCGTACCCTATCGGGAGTTGCATTTATTCCCCCTCCACGCCTTACCCCTGGGGGATGACGATGAACCCGACTATCTCGCCGATAGATTCCCCCTGGGAGTCACCTATAGCCCCAGTTGTCAATTCCTGCAAGTCTCCCAACGCCAGCGCCAAACCAGCAACCGCCAGCGCTTCTTTGCTATCCAAAATCCCACCGAAGACCTAGACTATGCGGACTTAGAGGTTGAAGCCATTTTAGCCAACTTCTCCACCAACGCCGGCCGTCTCGCCCGCCAGCAAGCCAGCAAAACCAGCCTGAATGAAGACCCCCACCGCCAAGCCTTCCAAGAGGCGGACTATCTCCATTTTGCCGGCCATGGGGCGTTCAATTTCAACAGTCCCCTCCTGTCTCCCCTGGTCTTAGCTGGGGCGAAAGTCTCCGTCAGTGACTCAGAAGGCCGAACCCTCTCGGAGGAAACCGCCCCCTCTGAAGCGGCGGAAACTCGTTTTCTCCCCTGGCGCAAAGGCACGCAGATTGACCTGAGCAAATGTTACACTTTGGGAGAATTGTTTGAGCTGTATTTACCCACCTGTCGCCTGGTGATTCTCTCGGCTTGTGAAACGGGGTTAACGGACTTTTCCCCCGACTTGGAAGAGTATATCAGTTTGGGGCTGGGGTTTCTGTATGCGGGGGCGGCGAATGTGATTTGTAGCCTGTGGGCGGTGAATGATGTCTCGACGGCGATTTTGATGGTAAAATTGTATGAGGAAATGCAGACCCAGCCCTCGGTTGCCTTAGCCTTGAAACAGGCCCAAGAGTGGATGAGAGCAGTCACGAAGCAGGAGTTAACCGCGTGGCTGAATGAGCAGGACTCGGCGGGAAACTGTCATCCCAAGGCGAAACTCCGAGATAACTTGGGGTTAGGTTTTCAACGCCCGGATTACCGACCCTATAAACATCCTATCCATTGGGGGGCTTTTTGTGCGATCGGAATTTAACCGTAGGTTGGGTGAAGCGATAGCGCAACCCAACACCCAGC
>NZ_JARPLC010000134.1:0-9276 GCF_032350395.1 Limnospira sp. PMC 289.06 | reverse complement strand
AAATAATCAATTATCAATTGTAGGTTGGGTGAAGCGATAGCGCAACCCAACACCCAGCAAATAATCAATTATCAATTGTAGGTTGGGTGAAGCGATAGCGCAACCCAACACCCCCCAACCCATAATCTATAGTTAGAGACTCGACCCACCTTTGAAAATCCATGACCAGCAACAGTTCATTAGAATAACGCCTAGCCGCCGTCGAAGCAGCCACCACCCCAATTATAGAACAGATTGCCCCTACTCAATCGATGAATGGGTTACGCGAAATCACCAGGTCTTTCAAGGATGAACCGGCTTTTGAGGAAATCCTAGCACTAGGACAAGCCATTCGTCGAGGGAATGAGTCTGTATTGGATGCACCGAACAGGATGGATGCTAGAATTGTAGCGATCGCACTGTCGAGGTCTATGATTTTATTAACCCGTAATCATCGAGGTTTTAGCAAAGTGACAGGATTGGTCATAGAAGATTGGACAATAGGAAGATAAATCAACCAGACAACCATGAAAGACTCAACCGAAACCCTGCTGATGTTAGCCGAACTCCTCGAAGCTGAACCGCCAATCCTACCGCCAGAGGCTGTGCAACCCGCTCAGGAATTGGCAGCCAACTTGCAGAATCTATCTGAAGCCGATATCAATCAGGCATCAGATATGATTATAGACTGGATCGGACAATTTCCGCAAGCCCAAAATCACTTGGAAAAAGCCCGGCGACAAAGACCCCGCAAGCAAGCCGACGAACTCGAAGAAGATTCTCCCGATAAGATACAATACACAATTCCCAACTTCCAAATCATCGAAGAAACGGAAACCTTGGTGATTATTACTCCGGCTCCTAATTCCCCCCAAATCTCCTTGTTTATCTATGTTCGGGAAAGTTTGAGTCGATGGATTCAAAAACACTAATTTCCCACACGGTTTATGCTCCCAATTTGCACCTTTTCGCGTTTCATCTGTGGCGAGGATTGACGGGGGAAACGGATTCCCTTGCGCCGCACCCGAAACAGTTATGGGAAAGGGGAGATGATATTTTAAAGGCGCTGGGTTTTACGGAACGCCTCGACATTTACGGCTACCCAGAAAACTCCCCAGAACCCCTCGGCGCGGAAATTAACCTGAATCCTAATAACCGTCTCAAGCTCACGGGAACTCTGCCTAATTCTGAATTAAAAATAACGGGTAATATCTACACCCACCGACTGAATGATAGTTATAGCTTAACGGTTAATTTGCGCCGCCCAGAACAGGAAAATGGCGATAAAACTCCAGAGGTCAATATTTCATTTTGGCGCAATTTAAATACAGAAAGCCTGGTTTTTTTACCCGATTTTATCAAAAGCTCGCTCGGTCAAACATTACTATTAACGGCATTTTTGCCAGTACATGAACGCACAAAAAAGCCGGAAGATTTACAAAATTTTGCCCGCAATTGCTTGGCACAGGTGATGCCTTCCCGTAAGGTTGAACGTCCACCTTTGCACAAGCTGGGTGAGTTGTTCGGTAGCCCGTTTTTTGAGTTTGGCGGTCAAGTTGTTGACGGGAATTTAGAGGGGGAAGCGCAGGTGCAACCCCATATCATCATCTTCCTGTTTCGGGACGATTTAGCCAGTGAAAAATTCATCGATGCTTATCGCCAATTTATCAATCTATTTTACTATCGAAATAAGGTGCTTTCCGCCTACCGGGAAACGCGGACACTGTACCGCAAAACCTACAGCGCCTATACACAGTTAGAGCATAAAGTCAAGTCTTTTAAGCAAGAATTAACCCAAAATGAAACCCGTCTAGGGTTGACTGAGGCGCAACTGGAAGACCTGAAAAAGGTGTTAAAGGAATTGGCGGCGTTAGATTTGGAATATGCGCGACTGTTGCGAAACTATAAGCATTGTCGCAATACGATTAGCATCAATACGAAAAACTATCAAGTAACATTGACGGAGATTTTTAATATCCTCCAAGAGAAGGGTTATAATTTACAACAGCAGGAAATGGATGTTTTCGGGGAGTTTAGCGATCGCACTTCTCCCTATTTCCAAACCCGCATAGGGGACGAACTTAACTACTTTGTGGAAGGTTCGAGTTTAGCGGATAAAGCGATCGCCTCAATTCGTGGTATAGTGGAGATTGAACAAACCCAACGCGATCGCACCCGCCAACAACAAAACCAACAACTCCAAGACGAAATTCAGGCTTGGGGTGTAGCCATTGGGACGGGAGCCATTATCGCTTCAACTTCCGGGTTAATGTTTGAAGAACCGAGGATTTTTCCCCAACCTGAAAATGGCGGGGGAATTTCCCATCCTTTTGCGATCGCTCTTTTCGCCAGTTTTGCAGGTGCTATTCTTGGCTGGGGTGGGACTAAATTTCTCATCTGGTTGAGTCGTCGGAAAGGGTTTCCTTTTCGTTAGCTGGTGGGGGTCAAATAGGAGCGCTCGCCAAATAAAATACTATTTTCTACCATCGAAATAAGTCTGAAAAACCGCCTTAGCAATAGGCGCGGCGGATACAGAACCATAACCACCTCTTTCCACCAAAACAGCGATCGCAATTTCTGGTTTATCAGCAGGTCCAAAGGCGACATACATAGAGTTGTTGGGGTGTCCGGGAATTTCTACCGTTCCAGTTTTCCCTCCGGTTAAAGGAATAGAACCATCATTCAAAATTCTAGCAGTTCCCTCCTTAACCGTATCAATTAACCCCTGTCGGACCACATTTAAACTACCCGCCGAAATCGAAGTTTTAATGGGTTTAGTTTCATCGGTATTAGTTTGGGAAGCCAACAGGTGAGGCTGTACTCGATAGCCGCCATTCGCCACCGTACTGGTCATAACCGCCAATTCTAAGGGAGTAGCTAAAACCAACCCCTGACCGATCGCCATAGTCACAGTATCTCCCGTGTACCAAGGCTCATTATACCATGCTTGTTTTTCCTCTGGGGTAGGGATTTGACCATGATTAGCACCATCAAGTCCCAATAAATCCAAATTAATAGTGCCACCAATACCTAATTCTTTCCCCCATTTAGCAATTTGATGAGGTCCGGCTGCCATTCCCACCTGATAAAAAAAGGTATTACTACTAACAGCCAGTGCCTTTCTAAATCCAATAGTACCATAACCACTATTACTATGCTCATGAAAACTCACCCCACCAATGGTAATAGCCGCCGCAGTGGGTACAGTTGAATTAGGGGAAAATTTCCCCGATTCTATACCAGCGATCGCCGTAACAATTTTAAAGGTACTACCAGAGGGGTAGCCCTGTACAGCCCTATTTAACATAGGATTCTCGCCGCTTTGTAATTGTTCCCATTGTTGTGCAGTCATCGGACCAGAGAATATATTAGGATTGAAGCTAGGATGACTAACCATAGCCAAAATCGCGCCAGTTTTGACATCTAAGACTACTACCGCACCAGAGCGATCGCCTAAAGCCGTTTCCGCAGTTTTTTGTAGTGCGAAATCTAAAGTTAGCTGAAGTGGCTGACCAGGTTCAGGTGTTTGAATACCTAACTCCTGAATTTCTTCTCCCTGGGAATTAACCTCAATTAATCGATTTCCCCACACTCCCTCAAGGGAAGAGTTAGCTATACGTTCTATCCCCATTTTCCCGGTTAGCATTCCCATAGGGTATTGAGGATTAGCCTTTAATTCTTGTAAACTAGCAGCGCCAATATATCCTAAAATATGGGAAGCCAGATGATTGTGTGGATAATAACGTTGAGACTCCCCGCGAACTTCTACCCCTTTCAAATACTCAGAACGTTCGGCGAGAGCAATAAACATTCCCGGGCTAATATCCTGTTTAATTAGCACAAAAAGATGGGAATTATAGCCCTGATTTTCGATAAGATTAATAATTTCTTGTGGAGTGATATCAAGAATCGGACCCAGTTGGGTAGCAATTTCCTGCCACTGTTGGGGTGACTGTTCCCTAGGCCAAATATAAACTGATCGCGCCAAACGACTGCGGGTGAGTCTTTGATTATGGCGATCGAAAATTTCCCCTCGTTTCGCCGGAATAGGAACTAGGCGCAGTCGGTTATTTTCCGCTCTCTCCCAATTGATAGCTCCTTGAACTAATTGTAAATTAGCGAGTTGAACAGTGTACAAACAAAACCCGGCAGTAATCAACAACAGCAGGATAATACCACGATGCAGACGGCCACGGTAAGACTGATGCTGCTGCGGTTTATCAGAAATATATTGATTGTGAGGGGTAAACGGAGATTCACCAGCCATAGTTATCCTATCCAATGACCTACCTTTTATTTTTCAAAAGTGGTGTTATGAATCCGGAAAATCTATAGGCTGATTATTCCGTCGTGTAAACCTAAGGAGCAAATTGTTGTTCTTCGATGGTGACAGGTTGTTCCGCATTTTTCTTAGAGATAATAGGGTCTAGGGGAGTTTCCACAGGAGGACTAGCGCTAGGCTTTAGAGAAGTGGAAGCATTAACAATACCACCGGAGACGATAATTTTGAATGCTTCTTCTACCGATAGGGATAAGTCGATCGCTTCATGGCGGGGAACAATAGCATACCAGCCACTGGTAGGGTTAGGAGTAGTCGGCACAAAAACACCAATCATATCTTCCGATAGGTGAGATTGAATGGTAGAGTCTGCTGATCCGGTCACGAAAGCCAGAGTCCAGACTCCCCGTCGGGGATATTCTATCAGAACCACCCGCCGAAACTTATCATTGGAGTCTCTGAGTAGAGTTTCCAGAAGTTGTTTGAGGGTTTTGTAAACTGACCCCGCCAAGGGAATGCCTTGTAAAATCTGTTCACTGAGGTTAAGTAACCACTGACCAGCGATATTTCTAGCCATCAGACCAATGAACAGAATACCCATTAATGGAACGGCTAACCCCACTAAAATATTAAGTAGATTGACCAGAATAGGATTAAGGCCATCAAAGGGGTTAACTTGTTTAGGAATGCGGGTGAGAAATTTAATCACCGCTGTAGCCACGGTAATACTAAGCCAGATAGTTGTCGCGAGGGGAATTACCACCAGCAACCCGGCAATTAAATCATTTTTTAAATCATGTTTGAAGTTTTGGAACACGGGGGTTCACTCTCCTGTTGACTAAAATGATGGGTTGGGAAAAATGGCGACTGCTTACCCAAAATGGGTGAGGGGACTGGCTGACTGAATCCGACCAAGAAGCCCAGGAGTTTTTGAGCCTAGAACATTCGTTTTCGCTGTCGGTGGTTAGCAACGGATTCAACTAATCCCATGGCTAGAAAATTACTTAGGAGTGCCGATCGCCCATAGCTTAGAAATGGTAAAGGGATACCTGTAACTGGTGCTAGTCCGATATTCATGCCAATATTTACAAATACTTGGAATATCAACATTGACAATACCCCGATCGCAATTAAGGAGCCAAAACTATCCTTAGCAGTTTGGGCAATAATCACCAATCGCAGGCAAATTATCCAGAATACCGCCAAAACAATAATACAACCTATAAACCCCAATTCTTCCCCAATGGCAGAAAAGATAAAGTCGGTATGCTGTTCGGGAATAAAATCTAGCTGAGTTTGAGTGCCCTGATACAAACCTCGGCCATATAACTGTCCCGAACCAATGGCAATGCGAGATTGAATTAAGTGGTATCCTGCTCCTAGGGGGTCTTGCTCTGGGTTTAAAAATCCAATCAGTCGCTGTTTTTGATAATCTTGCAGAAACCCCCATAAAATATCTCCTAATTTTCCGGCTCCCAAATTCATACCCAAGGCTAGAGGTCCGGTCACACAGCGCCAAGGTAAACTCCACCAGCCGACAAACCCCATGGCTACAGCCCAAATAATTCCAGCAGGTTGATAGACTGTGGTTAAAATAGCTGCACAAATGGGGGACAATAACAGGATTAACCAACCGGGATGGACATTGCCCCAATACAACATTCCCAGGGTAATCATACCAAAGACGAGGGAGGTTCCTAGGTTGGGTTCAATTAATACTAACGCCCAGGGAACGGCGGCGATAATCAGCATTTTGATGGTGTCTGGAATACTGGGTATCTTGACCTCGTGCAGAAGTGCTGCCAAAACAATAATTATCCCCACCTTGGCAAATTCGGAGGGCTGGACGTGAAAACCACCAATATTAATCCAGCGTTGGGCTCCTAGGGCTGTGGTTCCGATAAATTGAACGGCAATCAGCGATAGGTTAACGATAATATAAACTATCCATTTCCAATCGATTAGTCTTTCATAGTTACTCCTGGCAATTATCATCGCTAGGATTAACCCTATACCTCCGGTGATCCAGTGTTGCCACCAGTCTGTCAGTCCTTGGTTGATTTCTACGCTACGGATCATGATGCCGCCTAACACGGTGAGGGCGACACAGGCGAGTAATAAAAACCAGTCTATTTCTGCCCAAGGTGCTAGGGGCGATCGCCTATAACTTTTTAATCTGGCTCTGAAAAACATATAATTTGGCGCTTGTTTAACTGTTTAACTTTAACCTACCCATGGAAACAGGTACAATCAAATCACTTAGGTATCACCTTTTTTGATGGGTTCATAGAGATATTCAAAGGCGTTACCGTCCGGGTCGCGACCGTAAAAGGAAGCGGTACCGTCTCGGTGTTCGTGAATGGGGGTAATTTCTGCCCCTTGTTGTTGTAATTGCTGATAGGCTGTTTCTATTTCCGTGCGATCGCTAAAGACAAACCCAAAATGGGATCTGGCTTGGCTGTAGCCTGGACCTAGCAAGGCGAGTCCATCATCTCCCGCCTTTAAATAGGCCCAATCGCTATCTTGCCATACTAATTCCATACCCAGATTTTGGTAAAAATTGGCAGCAGTCTTAATATCTTGGACACAGATGGCCACATGACCTAGGCGTTTGAGTTGCATAATTCAGAGATTAGGGTTTATGGTTGCTATTTTACGAAGAAAGTGAGCAAAACCGCCCACTCTCCCCCACTGTCAATTACTTTAACCCGCCTTGACCAGTTCTTTGTCAGCGGTGCGATCGCTCTGGACCGGCGCACTCAAAGCCTCTTCTAGGGATGATTTCCCCAGACGTTCTTCTAGGATATCCATTACCGCCCGTCCAAAATCATTAGGGTTTCGTTTCCACGCTTCTAAACACACTTCCCCAAACAAGGACCCCAAGGGTTCTGGGTTCCACAGAAGTTTCCGGGCTGTCCAAGGCATCAAACTCATGGGATTATAATTGCGATCGAGTATACCGTTTTTAAAGGCATATTCTTCTAAATGGGTGTGAGGTTGTAAGCCAATAAAAAAGATGGCAGGTTCGACTTTATCCGCCCCAAAAATTGCCTCCAATTCCCGATGATAAGCAATGGTTTGGCGGATAGTGTCCAAGGTTTCATCAATTACATTAAACGAATAGTTAACAGACACCAAATCATTAAATCCGGCTGCTTTTAAATCGCGGCAATTTTCTAATACTACCCGCAGATTATATCCCATCCGCATTTTTCTGACTAATTCCTGTGAGCCGCTGGTGATACCGATTTCAAAATAATTCATTCCGGTTTTAACCATCAGATCACACAATTGGGGGGTGAGATTATCAGCCCGAATATAAGCCGCCCAATTGATATCATTCATGCCAGCATCAAGGATTTTTTGTAGCAGTTCGACCGCATCATCAATAAATCGACGGGCGGGGATAAATTGAGCATCTGTAAACCAGAAATTCCGAATGCCACGATGGTAAAGTTGCTTCATTTCTGCGACTACTTCATCAGCGGGATTAATCCTTACCTGTTTACCTTCAATTACGGTATAGACACAATAACAGCAGTTGTGGGGACAACCACGCTTAGTCTGAACACCGATATAAAAATCCCCGTCCTGAAAATAGTAGTCAAACTCCGGCCAAACTTCGCTGATATAATCATAGTTGCAGGCGGTTTTCTCAATATTAGTCGGTTTTTCATGAATCATGCGATCGCGTGGTTGAGTTTGTCCGACCACATAACAGCGTTCATTACTGAAGTCTTCACCCCTCAATAATTTTTCTAATAAAGCCTCTCCTTCCCCCACAGAAATAATTGTGCCATCAGGGAGACTCTCCCCTAATTGTTCATAAAACACACTCACCGCGCCGCCACCTACTAGCGCGCGCGCTTGGGGTTGATAGCGTCTGGCTCGGTTGAGTCCCTGCCGTACTAAACTGGTATTGCGCCACAGTTCGTTATAGTAGGATGCTGCTAACCGTAATCCCCCTAAAGCACCCCGCAACTTAACTAGGGGGTTTTTGGCATAGTAAAACTCAAAGGCATTTTGCAGAGGATTTCCGCCCCGTCCACCCACGGGAGCATAAATTTGGATATCCCGCCACGAAAATACTAACAGCGTCGGCTTAAACTCGTCAATGCAGCTATTGAGGGCTACACTATAGTCTAGGGGGGGAACAGTCCCTAAATCAAAGATTCGCTGTTCTACAGACCCAAATAGCTTATGTACATGGTCTGCTAGGTAAACTACCCCTATGGGGAAGATGGGGTTACAAGGGAGGCGAACGTATAGGATTTTTTGGTCCATGATTTTAAATGAGTGAATGGCTTGCTTATTAATATAACTTAACAATATAGCTGGCTGTTTTCATCTTACAATCATTAGCTGTGGCTGATGAATTTGCTGCGATCGCCTAATTTGAGCCGATTGGGTGATTGGTCAAATATATGAGAGTGGGTGGGTTCAAGGAAAAAATCATGATCGATTGGTAGTCCGGATTACAACCAATAGCGATCGCAAAGTGTTAGTTTGGCTGTATACCAAACTCATATTGCAATACTCCTTAACATGGCTCAAATTCTTGATCCCCTACCCTATAACAGTCCTGGCCGAGTTCTCTGCTGCTACGTTAACGCTACTAGCAATATTCAGATTGCCAGAATTAGCAATGTCCCTAATTGGTATTTTGAGCGGGTGGTGTTTCCCGGTCAGCGTTTAGTGTTTGAAGCTATACCAGAAGCACTTTTAGAGATTCACACAGGAAAAATGGCTAGTTCCATTCTATCCGATAAGATTCCCTGCGATCGTCTGCAAATTGACCAAGAACTCCCAGCCATTGATGAAGTCCACCCCAGTGCCGCAGCTATAGCTTACCATGAAAGGGTCACAGGTCGCAGTTCTGGAGCCAAGCCCTCAGTTTTAACAACTCCCGCTTTGAGTTCTATTGATTAACCAGTAGGGTGCGTCAGACCCAGATAATCGGAATCATCACCAGACCATGGAAAACTGACGCACCAAAGTAGGGTGCGTCAGACCCAGAT
>NZ_JARPLC010000133.1:9232-11971 GCF_032350395.1 Limnospira sp. PMC 289.06 | reverse complement strand
ACAGGAAGCCGGACACCGCCCCCTTAGAATGGGCGGGGACCCAAAACAACCTGGGTAATGCCTACTCTGACCTCCCCACAGGCGATCGCGCTGCCAACCTGCAACAGGCTATCAAATGCTACGAAGATGCCCTCACGGTCTGGAAGCCCGACACCGCCCCCTTAGATTGGGCGGGGACCCAAAACAACCTGGGTAATGCCTACAAAAACCTCCCCACAGGCGATCGCGCTGCCAACCTGCAACAGGCTATCGACTGCTACAACAATGCCCTCACGGTCTGGAAGCCCGACACCGCCCCCTTAGATTGCCTGACAACCGCTCGCAATTGGGCAAACCTGGAATTTAATCAAGGGCATTGGCAACAAGCCTTAAACCAGTATCAGACTGCCATTGCAGCCATTGAGCAATCTCGCCGTGGGGCGCTCAGTGAAAGTCGCCGCCAGCAGATTATCCAGGAGTCGATTTATGTCTATGAAAATGCCATCCAAGCTGCCATCAACCTCGACGACATCCCCACCGCCCTGGAAATTGTGGAACGGGTGAGGGCGAAACGTCTGGTAGACTTGATGGCAACTGCTGACCTTTACGCCGACGGCAATATTCCCCCCCAGGTGCAGGAGTGGCTACAACAACTCGATCGCCTCGATGACCAAATTGCCCAAAAACGCCAGGAATTTCAAGACGACTCCGGGGAAACGAAACCCGACGGACTCAAAACCCGCCAACTCCGCGCCGCCACCGCCGTCTCCGCTGACATTGCCGAAATCGAACGCCAAAAACAAGACATCCTCGACCAAATTGGTGGCGTTGATGAAGTGGTCGCCAAACTGCGACAGGTTCAACCCCCCAAACTCTCGGACTTTCAACCCCTACTCTCGAAAAAAACCGCAATTCTCAACTTCTATACCACCGACGACGACACCCATATTTTCATCCTGCGACCCGGAGAGTCCCAACCCCATTGTTTCACCTGCCAAGGACAGGGCTACAAAACCCTACAACAGTGGTTAAGAGAAACTTGGATGAAGCCCTACCTCAGCGATAAAACCCAGTGGCGGGAACAAATGCCGGACGCCCTGGCGGAAATTGCCCACCGCCTGCAACTTAACCGCCTGATCACCGAACACCTCCAAGACATGGAGGAATTAGTGATTGTTCCCCATCTGTTTCTCCATCAAATCCCCTTTGTGGCGTTACCCATCAATCTCTCCTCGCCCACTGGGAGAGGGGCTGGGGGTGAGGGTTATCTGGGCGATAAATTCCTGCTCCGATACGCCCCCAGTCTGCAAGTTCTGGGCTTCTGTCACCATCGGGGTCCGGTCTCCATGAGCGATTATGGCACCGCAGAAAATGCCACCGATGACCTACCCTTTAGCGGTTTCGAGGGGTCAAAGGTGGCGGAATTGTTCAAAATTGACCCCCAACGTCGCCTGATTGGTGCCGCAGCCACCCGCCAAAACTACCGGCAATTACTGGCACAAGTTAACCGCCTGGTCAGCACCCACCACGCCCAAAGTCGCTTTGACAATTCTCAGGAGTCGGGATTAAAATTGAGTGACGGCACTATCAGCGTCAGCCAACTGTTTTCTCCGGGTTGGCGTTTCCCGAAACTAGACGAGGTGTTTCTCTCCTGTTGCGAAACGGGGCTATTTTCGCCGAGTAGTGCCATTGATGAACCTGTGGCATTAAGTACGGGATTTCTCTGTGCGGGGGCGCGGGGTCTCATTGCCAGTCAGTGGTCGATTTACGACTGTTCGGCGGCGCTGTTATCGATTCTCTATCATGAACAGCGCCAAGGGGGGTTAAACCGGGTTCGGGCTTTGCAAGCGGCACAGCAAAAAATGCGCCAAATGACGGGGGCGGAGTTTAAGGAACAGTATAAAAAGCCGGTGGAAAATCATCTGAAAGCTGAGAAGAATCGACTGGCTAATCACGTTAATCACGAGCCACTCCTCATGGGTGTATCGGGTGCGGAAAGAGCGGTTAAAATGTATGCCAACGACAAAGGTTGTCCGTTTGAGCATCCGGTGCATTGGGGGGCGTTGGGCTGTTACGGCCTGGGGTAAAGATTGACCCTCACCCACAACCTCTGTCCTTAAACGGGAGAGGGGATTACCGGATTTGAGAAATCATTAGAAATGGTTTTTTTCTCCCTACGAGAGATGTTGAGAAACCGGATTTCTGACTCACCCAGTTTATCTATAGCGTTTTTCATATTCATAAGGTAAAGCCCTCACCCCAAACCCCTCTCCCAAAGAGGGAGAGGGGCTTTGAAAAGTACCTCACCAATCCACCGAACCGCTATAATCGAACTAATTGACAGATAATTGGCGTTGAGAAGTGACGCAATCTTGGAGGTAAAGATTAATGAGTTCCTGATAAGATACCCCTTCTTTTTGAGCCATATTTTGAAAATATTCGATCACATCAATTCCCAGAGAAATTGTGACTTGTTTTGTTAAGGGCTTGGCAAAAGGATTTGGTCTCCTTTTCATTTGGGAAAGATCCTATTCCGGTTCCATGAGTTTATCTCCGATATTCTTGGCTGAGGTTGAGAAACCCGGTTTCTTGACCACGATAGGGGCTATATATATGCCCGCACATTCTCCCATGCTGTTATGATATGTCAAATATGGGAAAAAGTCAAGCCTTAATCAGTAACAATTCCCCCTGATTAAGAAGGGTGTCGGAAAGGCGATCGCACCCTACGATAATGTGGGATAATCTCAGCAGCAGCGG
>NZ_JARPLC010000133.1:0-9223 GCF_032350395.1 Limnospira sp. PMC 289.06 | reverse complement strand
AGATGTCGGAAAGGCGATCGCACCCTACGATAATGTGGGATAATCTCAGCAGCAGCGGCGGTGCGTCAGATGAATAGATTTCCCGCCGATTAAGAAAGATGTCGGAAAGGCGATCGCACCCTACGATAATGTGGGATAATCTCAGCAGGTCTACCAAGTGGAGGAATGTGGCAATGACAGAAGATTCTAAATGTCCCCATGAGGAGGTAAAAGACATTTTGCGTCGGGCGCTAAAAGCCAAATCTGCTAGAGAAAGCAAACGCCTGCGACGGGAGGCGATGCGAATGATGATGGCGGCACCGGAACACTGTTTTTGGCGGGGAGAACCGCCCCAATATCGGGATGATTTACTGTATGTTGAAGCGGTGGCGGTCGCTTGGGATTATATAGAACGCAAAATTCATGGAAATGTTCGGGGTGGGAAAGTTTACGACCCCGATATTGACAACGCTGCTAGTCCCTTCACTCTCTGGGATATTCGCTGTAAAGGGGAGTATAAAAACCGACTGCAACAACGGCGGGAGTTAATCGATGATAATCCCCCCAAACCCGATCCGGAAACACCTTACAATATTGAAAATGAACCGCAGCCCTCGGTAGATATTCCCCGGTTAGAAGGTATCCGCCGCGAAATTGAAAACGACCCGACGGGAGAGTTAACGAGTTCTTTTGTCCGCCAAACCCCACCGCCGCCCATTACGGTTCAAGATGCTTTATTGTTCATTTACGATCGCGTCTCTAAGGGGGAAAAATACACCCTAAAATTGGTCGCCGAACATTTTAAGATACCGCCGGGAGTCGTCAACGGGGCTTGGAGTCGCACCATCAGTCCCCTGTTGAAAAAGATGGGCGATCGCCTTTCTCAGGAACTAGATTTAGATGGGGATATTTACCCCTATACAAGCTGTTAACCAGAGCCATATATTAACACCATGAACACTCAAGAATTATTCGGTCAACTGATTCCGATTCCGCCCAAAATAACCCAGTATTTACAAAGGCTTTCCCGTGACATTGAACCTTCCCAATTTTCAGAGATTGCCAAAAAAGCGATCGCTGTTTGGGTGGTGCATCGCTATCTAAAAAGGTTCGATTATCAATCGGATTTCCGCACCAGTAGCGCCTGGAATGTCGCCGCCCAGGTTTTGACAGATTTGGCGGATTTAGAAATCTTTGAAGATAGCCGCAGTTTGGGAATAGTTGAATGTATCCCCCTAGCGGCTGATGCCGAAAGTTTGGAGATTCCCGAAGGGTCGATAATAGGCGATCGCATTGCCTATATTGCCGTAGAAATTAACCCGCCCCAAACCTGGGGAAAAATTGTCGGATTTACCCCCGCCCTAGAAACAGAATATCCAGAACCGAGTATCGATCGCCAAGACCTGTTAGAATGCGATCGGCTGTTGGATTTATTGGAACTCGCCGAACCCCTCGCCGACCCGTCCCGATTTGCGGAATTAGAGTCCTATTGGTCCGGTTGGGGTGAATGGTCTGCGGAAGCACGCCAAGCAGTTGTCGCCCAACTGGAAAAAGCCCTATTATTAGAAACCAAGGAACCCCTACAAGTGGAGTCCGCCGCCCAGGAATTGGAAGCCTTAATCGCCCAATCTGTAGCCGACTCCGAGCGAGAATTGGCAATGCGAGAAGATCCAGAAAATGAGTCCCGCCAACAACTGCGATCGATTTTGCGGCGGTTATTCGAGTCATTGCGGGCAGCAGAAGATTAATCACCAGTTCCCCTACCCCCCAAGGGATGTCAAGGCTCTGGGAGGCTCCTGGGGCGTTTTGGTGGCGATCGCTGTTGAGGGTGCAACCAGCCCCTGCATAAAAAAATCATCATTTCCCAGAGTTAGTTATGTAAGGGGTTCCCCCCAACTATAACTATCAAATCCAAGGCAAAATCATGGAACACATTGCCAACATTCTGCCCAAGCTGATTCCCCATACCATCACCGCCCAAAATAGCCTTTTATATCCCGTGGTGGAAAATGCGATCGCCTCTTCTCAAATCCGCCTTGATAGGTTGCCCTACGCCGTGCGCTGGCACATTCCCGCTCACAAATATTCACAGGCTCAAGGCTTTATCCAACAACTGACCCAACCCGCCGGCGGCTACAACACCACCCTTTCCCATGGCAATTGGCTCAATCCCAGGGAGAAAAATTGGGTGGGGGAACCTATCGTTTTGGTGAAATCTTACATGACGGCGGCGATGTTGCAGCGACACCTCGGCGCGATGGTGCGGGGTTCCTACCGCATGGGTCGCACACTGGGAGAAGAGGCGATCGCTCTGGAAATTATCACCAATAATACCATGCTGATCATCCCCACAGACCGTCGGATCTCCCCTTGACTCCAGAGCGCTGTACCCCATCATTCTCCTGAAGCCCGCACCTATCCTAACCGGTGGGTGTCGGGAATATGTCATCGTATGCCAATTTTTCGATAAGATGAGAACTATAGACCGACAGTGAAACCGGAAGCAGAGACCATGGCTAAAACCGTTGCCGATGTAATGACCCCTAATCCCCTTGTGATTAGTCCTGATGCGCCCTTAACTGATGCGATCGCCCTACTAGCCCAGAACCGAATTGGGGGGCTTCCCGTGATGGATAACACGGGTAAATTGGTGGGCTTTATCTCGGAAACTGATATTATCTGGCAGCAAAGTGGCGTGACCCCACCAGCCTACATCACTATTCTCGACAGTGTGATTTATCTCGAAAATCCCTCTCGCTACGAAAAGGAATTACACAAAGCCCTCGGTCAAACCGTGGGAGACGTAATGAGTAACGGACCGATGATCACCATTAAACCAGATTGCTCTCTGTCAGAAGCAGCCCGGTTGATGAACCAAAAACAAGTGCATCGCCTGCCAGTTTTGGATGGGTCCAAAAAATTAATCGGTATTTTGACCTGTGGGGATATTATCCGAGTCATGGCTATAGGTACTGATGACGACTGAAGCCCATCGGTTTCCCCAGTTGTTGTTAGTTTTTTGATACATTTACGCGGCATTTTTCCGGTTCCGGATAATGCAACGATAGCACCATTACCTGTTAAGGTAATGGAGGCGGTATCCCGCAAAGCTTTTAGAAAGATGATCCAAAAGCACTGTTTAGCTTGGTAGTCTTAGACCTGATTTTTCGCTTCACCTTGGCAACCATGTTGGAAGTCTCGAAGATGAGCACAAAAAATTAGGCTGTTTTATGGGATGGTCAGGGATGCGACCCAATCAACCAAGGGGTTGAAGTTCTCACCGTCGGGAGTTATTTCGCGCATTTGGGCTCTATTTCATACCCGAACGTCTCGCACCATTGGTATGGTAGCGCATCGCCCTAATTGGTGGTTCAACTAATCTGCGATTAAATTAAGCTCTCATCGCAGAATAAGATGGGAATAGTCCTTAAAGGTTAGTTCTCCCCCTAGGGTGAGAGTAGCCCCGGACCTTAACCGACAGCAACTGCTTAACTGTTTAACCAAAATGACTATTACTCCAGAGTCCATTGTGCAACAACTGAGTTCGGAAAATCTTGGCGATCGCTTACGGGGGGTTAACCAAATCCGTCAACTCGAAAAAAGTATCGGCTTTGAATTACTGCAAAGGGCGATCGCTGACTCAGATACCCGAGTCCGATATGCAGCAGTTAGCCAAATGGCCAGCCTCGGACACCAAGATCGCGACCTCTCTTTAAACCTATTGCGCGATTGTCTGCTTAACGATCCAGAACCTGATGTCCAAGCAGCCGCCGCCGATTCCATCGGGGCTTTGAAACTCACAGAAGCCTTTGAAGACCTCCATCAGGTTTACCATAATACCTCCGAATGGTTGGTGCAATTGAGCATTATTGCCGCTTTAGGAGAATTGGGAGATCCGCGCGGCCTTGAACTCCTCGAACATGGCCTGATTCATGGCAACGAATTGATCCAAACCGTTGCGATCAGCGCTTTGGGAGAATTAGGCGATCGTCAAGCCATACCCCTATTAATATCCCGTGCATCAGACCCAGATTGGCAGATCCGCCACCGCATCGCCCAAGCCTTATCTCGCCTGGGGGGCGAGGAAGTTCAAGAGGTTTTGCAACAATTGGCTACTGATGAAGTCTCCCAAGTCGCCCAAGAAGCACAATCAACACACAATTCCTAAAATCTGGGTTTATCAGACGGTGCAATTTCTGGTAGCGTAAATATAAAGTACGAGCCGAAAAGGCTGATCTCGGCTAATCTATCGTTATTTGTACTTACGCTTATCCTTTTTGCTTGGGAGAAAAAAATGTTAACACTTCTGTTTCAAGTGCTTTTGGCGGCTTTGGTGATTGTGTCCTTCCTCATGATTGTCGCGGTTCCTGTGGCTTATGCTTCTCCTCAAAATTGGAGTCAGTCTAAGCCCCTCATTTTTATCGGTTCTGGCCTGTGGGCGGTGCTGGTGATTTTAGTAGGAGTTTTTAACTACTTAGTTGTTTAGCCCCCTCGGCTATTGACAATTAACTTAGTAGAGGTCAGAGGAATGGGGAAATCTTCCACCCCAAACCTCTATCCTCAAATACTCAACAGATAATTTAGACTATTTTATTATGACGGTTTTTGAAGGTACTTTTACTCAGCTTGAGTCCGTAAAGTTGGCGATCGTAATTGGTCGGTTTAACGATTTGATTACCACTAAACTACTAGAAGGGTGTCAAGATTGTTTAAAGCGACATGGGGTAAATCCTGACCCCCACGGGACTCAGGTTGATTATATTTGGGTTCCTGGTAGTTTTGAAATTCCCATGGTGGCTAATCAATTAGCCCTCAGCGGTCGCTATGATGCCATCATTTGTCTGGGGGCGGTCATTCGCGGACACACTCCCCATTTTGATTATGTGGCGGCGGAAGTGTCTAAAGGAATTGCGGCTTCTGCTTTCCAAACTGGCGTACCTGTGATATTTGGTATCTTAACTACTGATTCCATGCAACAGGCTTTGGAACGTGCCGGAATTAAAAGCAACAAGGGTTGGGATTATGCTATGAATGCCATGGAAATGGTAAGCCTAATGCGACAAATGCGCCATCAAGGACGCTCAGGGCCTTATTTACCTAATACTATTGGCGCAACATCAACTCCGGTTTTATCAGCCGGTGTTGATACGGATGAATCCTCGGAATTGTCCACAGAATCCGGCGATCGCTCTAATCCATAACAACCTAAATCAGATAATTAGGTAATTTCCCAATATTTAAGCTGTCAATTATCGGGTATTTGCGGGATGAGTTACCATGAAAATTAAACAGGCGATCGACCTCCATAAATTCTTGACTTTTCTAGTCGTCCTGGGGTTGATGGTGGCATATAATAACTTTACCATCGGCCCCTGGGTTTATCTCGCTCTCCACGGAACCTATGGGATTTTGTGGTTGTTAAAAAGCCGTATTTATCCAGATAAACAGTGGGAAGAAGAGGTGACTTGGTGGAAGGGAGTGGCGGTGTTTACCTTTTTAATATCATATTGGGTGGCTCCATTTCTATTAGTTAGTAGTTACTCAGAACCACCCCCTATATTGATTTCTGCCGCCATTTCTATTAACCTATTGGGCGTATTTTTGCACTACACCAGTGATGCTCAAAAATACTACACCTTAAAATATAAATCCGGATTAATTACGGAGGGATTTTTTGCCCGTTCTCGTAATATTAATTATGGGGGAGAAATTCTGATTTATCTCAGTTTTGCGATGTTAGCACAACATTGGCTACCGTTTGTGATTCTGGCATCATTTGCGATCGCTATTTTTATCCCCAATATGCTCAAAAAAGATAAATCCCTCTCCCGCTACCCGGAATTTGAACAATATCGCCAAAATTCTGGGCTACTCTTACCCAAATTATGGGGAAAAATCCCCGACTCTAACCCTAGTGCGATCGCCCCAAATAATGATGGATGATTCCCTGAATTTAATCAGACTGTTAAAAATAGTAAAGATATAGGGATAAAACAGACATATTGGGGGACAATGTGTTTAGGGAATACCACCAGAGGTAGTCCCGGATACCGTTTAGTTATTTACCCGATTCATTGGGTAGGGGGTTATAATATGGTACAAGCTGTTATTCATAGTACCGTCAAATATTCCATTAAAGTCATTCAAGACGAGGCGCGTAACCTGGTAGAAAAAGGATTAATCGATCGCCATCAACCAATTTACACCATGTGCCAGTATATCCCAGCCCGTGAGTGGGATTGGGTCGAGTGTGAATTAGAACAAAATGATTTTTTGCTCAGAGATAGGGTCATTGACCTCTTAGGTCGTGAGGATTGGAAGGAAGACTAGATTGATAAATAGGCATATTAGCGTGAATGTTCGCGTCAGCTTGATTAGGGCGCTGGCTAATTGCGCCCTGGTGACTGCTATTTGTGTATTTAGGGCTCCGTCAGAGAATCATTATTATTCTTGAATGGGGACGGTGGGCGATCGCTACTCCAAGCCCACCAAGCACAACCACATTGACAGTGATAAAATTCTTGCCACTTGCGGCGGTTATTATCCCCATATACAGGCGATCGGCGATTAATCCACACCTGTTGAGCTTCTAAACTGCTGGCCGAACATTGGGGACAGCAAAACTCGAAGGCGTGAACAGCATCACTGGTCCAGTTAGGCGGTGTTAGCTGAAAAGCATCCATTTTAATCAGACTTTTTGCCCTATTGTAGATTGTATTTGGCTGCCGCAACATACCTAATTCATATATATTTGTGTTTCAACCGGATTTGGTGCAAGATTCGTAGTAACCAAAATCCTCAGTATCCATTTATCATCTGGTGATAACTTAGCCCAGAGGTGTACATCCACCCCTTGATAAGTTATGGCATATTTAGATTTGAGGCGAAATTGGAGCCGATGGTTTCCGGGCAACCCCCCAACCCATCAATCACTATAGTTGTGGGTGCAGCTTCTCCAATTATTCAGTTTCCGCACTTAGGGAAAGATTTATGAATCCACTGCTGAATTTAATTTCCCTACTGGGAATTGCTGGTTTGTGCTTTATTGCTTGGTTAACTTCCGAAAACAAGCGCGTCATCCCCTGGAATGTGATCATTTGGGGAATAGGCTTACAAATGGTTATTGGACTCATTGTATTTGTCTTAGGTAGCCAATTAGTCGAGGGACTCAGCACCCTGCTTAACTCAATTTTGGACGCTTCCGAAGCTGGGGCGCGATTCTTATTTGGTGGACCACAATCAATTTTGGTAGCTGACCCAGACTTTCGCGCTGGTCCGGGTCCCGCTGGACGTTGGATTGCTAGGGCTGTGGGAACTCCCTATGTCGCAGTCCCAGGCGATCGCATTGGCCCCGATAATCTTAACCCCGGTTTTGCCTATGTTCTAGCATTTCGCGCCCTTCCTCAAGTCATTTTCTTTGCCGGTTTGGTCAGCTTATTATATCGACTGAATATCATTCAGCCAGTCGTGCAAATTTTCGCCAAAATATTTCAGAAAACCATGGGAATTAGTGGCGCTGAATCCCTATCCGGTGCCGCTAATATTTTTGTTGGTATTGAATCGGCGATCGCTGTTAAACCCTATTTATTAGACATGACCCGCAGCGAACTATGTGCCATTCTCGCCAGTTGTTTCGGGTCGATCGCTTCCTCCGTTTTAGCATTATATGCCGGATTTCTCAGGCCGACTTTTCCCAACATCACCGGACACCTAGTTTCTGCCTCCTTAATGACAATTCCCGCCTGCTTTGTCATTGCCAAAATTCTAGTACCAGAAACTGGTCAACCCAAAACTATGGGCAAAGTTCCCGAAGAACCAAAAACCGATAAAGCCAGCCTTCCTAACCCTATGGATAGCTTAATCGGTGGTGCTTTAGATGGCGTGAAAATGGCAGTAGGAATAGCCGCCGCCTTGATTGCCATTTTGGGAATGGTGGCGTTAGTTAATTTGGTCTTTCAGACTTTGGCAGGATTGTCCGAAAGTGATTTTTTCCTCCTTAGTTGGATAGGTAATCTATTTCAGGTCATTACCCTACAAAACATTTTGGGAGCCTTATTTTTACCTCTGACTTTTTTAACTGGGGTTTCCCTCGAATGGCAAGAACTATGGCAGTCTTCCCTGTTAATTGGCAGAAGGCTTTTGGAAACTAATATCCCCCCCTATCAAGCCCTCGCTCAACTTAATGCTAACGGCGAAATTAGCAACCGCGCCATGTTAATTGTTAGCTATGTTTTGTGCGGATTTACTCATTTTGCCTCCTATGGAATTTTCGTCGGTGGTTTATCTTCCTTAATTCCTAGCCGACGTTCGGAAGTCGCATCTTTAGGCTTTACTGCCTTATGGGCAGGTACTTTAGCCACTTTAATGACAGGCTGTATGGCGGGATTCTTTGACTTTGGAAATCCTGCTATTTTTGGAAAATAATTAACTAGATTAATTCGGGCTTATTTTGAGGAGGAATTATGCAACCAAAACGCCTGAAAATTATAGGCTTGGGACTCATCACCGCTTTACTTTTATTGGTGTTCGGTAATATGGATCGCCTACCATTTACCAGCATATCAGGAGAATCGGCGATCGCTCAACAGACCACTCCGACACCCACTCCGACACCCACCCCAGAAGCTACCCCAGAAGCTACCCCAGAAGCCACCCCAGAACCCGCACCGCCGCCGGAACCGACAAATTCTGTGGAAGCATTACCCCTAAGTGGTAGCGCCTTCAAGGACCCCCAAGGTCGTTTTGAGGTGGGGATTATTCAAGATTTTAATGTCGGGTTTGCGGGCAATTTTCCCCTGTTTGAGTCACCAGATGGTAACTTGGCTTATACAGTGGTAGCTAGATATCGCGAAAGCGATCGCACTTTACCCGAATTAGCGATCGCGCAAATTGCGATCGAAATCTTTGAGCGCGGGGAAGGTTTTAGACCCGGAAATTTTGAAACTTTGGGGACTGGGGAAGTACAAATGCCTTGGACAGGAACCTTAAAAATCGGAGCCAGAAGCCAGCCTATGTCAGGAGTAATTTTTGCTCGTCAAGCTGGTAATCAAATCCTAGTTTTATTAGTGTCTGCCACAGCAGCAGGAGCCCCCAACATAGAGGGAGCAGTTGCAGCTTTATCCGACACACTACAACCTCTGTAAAAGTAATTAATAATTAATAATTATTAATTATTAATTATTAATTATTAATTGTAGGGGCGGGTTCTGCCGTCAATTTTCCATCCCCACCAGGATATTAATAA
>NZ_JARPLC010000132.1:0-12088 GCF_032350395.1 Limnospira sp. PMC 289.06 | reverse complement strand
AGTTTTGTCGCCATGCTCTTGGGCAAAAGCCTTGAATTTTTGCCAGTCGGTAATTTGGTGGTTATGACCAGGTGGGCGATTAGGTTTAGGGAGGAAGTCTCCGGTGTGTTCTTTTCTTTGCAGCCAGAGATTGATAGTGTTCCGGCTGAGATGGAAAAATTGACTGGCTTTGGTTTTGGACATACCGTATAGTTCAATTGCATTGATAACTTTTTGTCTAAGGTCGTAACTGTAGGGGGCTGGCATTTTGGGTCTTCTGTAGATATCCTTGCCATTATACGTCCTAACTTTTCTGTCTTATGCTATATCAGATAGATTAATCTACCCGTTACAACCCTATAAGCCAATACCCCTAGATTAAACCCCTAGGGGTTATTTTATGGCTACAGATTGATCGATCCTACTACGGTTTTGAGTAACACCTAAGTAACGGTAGAATAGGGGTTATAGGCTATGTATCAGGTTCGAGCCCGCTTAGCTCCATTTCAGTTGTTAGATCTCTTGTTCCTGAACTATCATGGGAGCTACTATTTGCTTTTGTTTCTAACTCCATTAAATAAGACCACGCGAGCTTGTGTCATCTCCCAAACCTGAGAAAATCGACTTACATAGTGATTATCCCTGTCCCTGTCGTCGAAAGGGTAATCTGGTTCCGATTACCTTGACCGAGGCTTTCGGTTGCGGTCGCTGTCAGCAGATTTTTGTAGTTGATGAGAGCGGTTATTCCCTAGAACAACTAGCCACCCACTACCCCTACAAACAGGCTTGGTGGTGGACTGGACAACAATGGTATCGCGCCACCCCAGGAATGCGATCGCACTATCTACCCTTAGCTTTGGGGATGCTTCTAGTCCCCCTGGTGATTTGGCTACCCCTAGCCATGTACTCTCCCGGGGGCAACATCTTGCTTTGGGCAATAGTTGCTGTTATGCTGGCGATGTTGCCAGCAATCATGGTTTGGCTTGCTTACAGGCGTTAGCTCGATGATCATTGATGATTTTTCTTCTACCCCAGATCCATTAAACCCTTCTCGTCGGGCCTATTTTGCCAGTCTTGAATTGACACAGATATCAGGAGAAGATCGGGGTCAAGCAATAAACAGAATGGCTGATGGTCTCAAACAACGAAAAAATGACATTCTGGAAGCGAACACCCTTGACTTGGAAGCCAGCAGAGAAATGGGGGTTTCCGAAGTGATTGGAGATTGGTTAAAACTGACTCCAGTTCGCCTAGAAAAAGCGATTAAGGTATTGGAAAGGTTAAGCACCATCTCCGATCCTATCGGTCGGGTGGTTAGCGCTCCTTACCAAATCAAACAGTATAAGGGCTATTATCAGTATATACCCCTGGGAGTCATTGCCCTCATTTACGAGGCTTTTCCTGAATTAGGGGCGATCGCCGCCGGTTTTGCTCTCAAAACTGCTAATAGTTTAATTCTCCAGGGAAGTAGTGAGGCTAACTCTTCCAATCAAATTATCGCCGAAACCCTACAATCAGCCCTAGAAGATGCGCGAATGCCGCCGGGATGTTTAGAATTTGTTCCCGCTGACCCTGATCATCCTATCCCCGATTTAGTCACCGAAGACAGATATATCAACCTGATTATACCATACGGGCGACCCCAATTAATCCAAGAAGTGATTAATAAAGCCACAGTTCCCATTCTGAAAACAGCCATGGGGAATTGTTATCTTTACTGGTCTGCTACCGCTAGTATGGATTTAGTCCGGTGGATGATTACGGATAGCCATAAAAGTGAACCCGACCCAGTAAATGCGATCGAAAAGGTCTTAATTGACCCTCATCAAAAAAACTCTTCCCTAGTGCGACTCTTAAATAGTTTGCAGGAAGAAGGTTTCCAATTACGAGGCGATCGCGATTTCATCCAAAACTTTCCCGAATTAACGGAAGCCGAACCCTCAGAATGGTATCATCCCTATTTGTCAAAAACCATAGCCTTCCGATTTGTGGAAAACCTCGAAAATGCGATCGGCATGATGAATCAGTGTAGCAGCAACCACGCCAATTGTATAGCGACCGAATCCTATAGCGAAAGTCGTATATTTGCCCAAAATTCCAATAGTGCGCTCACCTTCATGAACACATCCCCCCAATTTTCACGTCATCAAAACCGAGGGGATGCGTTGTTTTTAGGAGTGTCGAATCAGAAAGGATATCGACGGGGTTTAATTAGCCTAGAAAGCCTAATGACCCTGAAACATATTGTACAGGGTAATGGCAGAGTGTGAACTTAACCCGGCTGTCAGAGTCTAAGTTAGCTTCTGACCTACTCAGGAACAACTTTTGTCGCCGGGGCTAGTTTTCCACCAATTTAACTTTTTTAGCCAAACCCAAAAATTGTAGAAGTTGAATAGTCATCCAGGTTAAATCAATTTCCCACCATTTCAGACCATGACGGGCGGAATATTGGAAAGCATGGTGATTATTGTGCCAGCCTTCCCCATAGGTGACAAGAGCAACCCACCAACAATTTTTCGAGTTATCATTAGATTGATATGTTTGATAGCCAAACTTGTGAGTAGCGCTATTGACAAACCAGGTACAATGAAAAACCACAACGATGCGGAAAAAGATGCCCCAGACGACCAACGGCCATCCTCCGAGAAGATATAAAACCACACCCAAGGCGACTTGGATGGGAATGAAATAATTTTGCAGGAACAGATAAACTGGGTCTTCGTTGATATCTTTGGTAAAGCGGGGAACATCAGCATCAGCAGGAATTTCCCGCAACATCCAACCCATGTGACTCCACCAAAAACCCTTGTTAGAGTCGTGGGGGTCAAGGGTTTGATCAGAGTACAGATGGTGCATACGGTGTAAACCGACCCACTGGATAGGTCCTCCTTGACAGGCTAAAGCGCCGCAAAAAGCCAAGAAATATTCTAGCCATTTGGGAGTTTCAAAACTGCGGTGGGTGATTAAGCGGTGAAACCCTAGGGTAATTCCTAAGCCACCAGTTACCCAGTGCAAAAATACGGCCACACCAATTGCAGCCCAGCTAAAATTACTCGGGACTAGGACAAAAAGTGCGCCAATGTGGAGGAATGCCATAAATATTATGGTCATCCAGTCGAGTTTGAGTTTGGTTTCAGTTGCAATCGTCATGAATATCAAATTTTTGAACAGACCAGACCTGTTGGCGGCATAATATGCAGCACCCCTAATTCAGCTTTAGTCAGGTAATGAGACACAGCATAGAGTCACTACATGAAGCGCCACAGGCATTATCCCCAATTTTTTCGGGAATTGACACTAAGGTCAAGCACCACCTCCGACGAGTGTTAGATGCTTTCCGTACTCACCGGGTAGGAACCCATCATTTTGCCGGAGTTTCCGGCTACGGACACGATGATCTCGGTCGTCAAACTTTTGATCGCGTGTTTGCGGATGTTATGGGCGCAGAAGCGGCGGCGGTAAGAGTCCAGTTTGTTTCTGGAACTCATGCGATCGCCTGTGCCCTTTTTGGGTGTCTGCGTCCAGGGGATGAGATGCTGGCCGTAGTTGGTTCTCCCTACGATACCCTCGAAGAGGTTATCGGTTTACGCGGAAAAGGTCAAGGTTCCTTAATAGAGTTTGGCATACTTTACCGACAATTAGATCTTTGTGCTGATGGAAGTTTGGATTGGTCGGCTTTATCAACAGCGATCGCACCCCATACTCGTTTGGTTTTGATTCAGCGCTCTTGTGGCTATTCCTGGCGCAATTCCCTTTCCATTGCTGATATTGAGAGGGTTGTCCAGATGGTGAAGGCACAAAATCCCGATACTATCTGTTTTGTGGACAACTGCTATGGCGAGTTTGTGGAAGACCGGGAACCGACGGCGGTGGGGGCTGATTTGATAGCTGGTTCCCTGATTAAAAATCCGGGGGGGACTATTGCGGCGGCGGGGGGTTATGTGGCGGGGCGTTCAGATTTGGTAGAAGCGGCCGCCTGTCGCCTCACCGCGCCCGGTATTGGTAGCAGTGGGGGGGCAACCTTTGAACAATACCGATTGCTGTTTCAGGGGCTATTCCTTGCGCCTCAGATGGTGGGGGAAGCGGTTAAGGGGGGACATTTGATTGCTTATGTGTTTGACCAGTTGGGTTATCGGGTTAATCCTGCGCCTCTGATACCTCGGCGCGATATTATTCAGGCGATCGAGTTGGGTTCACCCGATAAGTTGGTGGCTTTTTGTCGCATTTTGCAGAAGTTTTCGCCTATTGGGTCCTATCTTGATCCGGTTCCGGGGGAAATGCCAGGATATGAGAGTGAGTTGGTGATGGCGGGGGGGACTTTTATTGATGGTAGTACCTCTGAGTTTTCGGCTGATGGTCCTTTGCGAGAACCCTATATTGTTTTCTGTCAGGGGGGGACTCACTGGACTCATGTGGCGATCGCTTTGGAAGCTGCTATAGAAGCGATCGCTTCCCTAAATGATGCTTAATCCGTCAATTTAGCTACTGACTTGGCCGGCGGCCAAGACAATCGCTGCCCTCCGGTAATAGCTGGGGAACTTGTAAAAGGTCTGGTCAAATTGCCGGTATTTGGGGTTGGGGTTCTTGGCGGTTGGGTGAATCAGTTTCTCAACGGCTAGAACCCGTTTTTGACTCGATAACCCTCCGAGAGACGGCCAATGAGTTAAGAGAATTCCTATCAAATGCCGACAGACACCTAGGGAGACCTCAACCGTTTGGCTCAACAGCACTCGCGCTGCTGCTGTCGGGTTAAGATTCCATCGGTCTGTACGGACGATTGATGTGGATTTGTTGGTTGCCATAACGCGCTTGTTACCCCAAGGCTTGTCAGATCGGCAGCTCCTTGACCCCCACCTGCCGTTCGGCGAGGTGGGGGAATGCGTCGCTATTTTTGTTCAAATCTTCATAGGCGACCAAATCGTTAGATTGGATAACGGAATACGCCAATCTCTTGCAATATTCTTTTCGCTGCCTACTTACTCTTAAATGCTTACGAGCATATCTATTTCTAGCTTTGTGATAGTTGTTCGATTGCTTTTTTTGGGCTGTTTTTTTAGCTGGACTGTACTTTTTAGACTTCTTTCGATTGGCTCTCTTTAACTGCTTTTCAGCTTGGCGGTAGAACTTGGGAGATGGTTCAACATTGCCTTTATTGTCAGCAATAAATTATCTAATTCCTAAGTCTAAACTTACGATTTTATGAGTGGGTTCAGTCTCTATCCTGACATTGACAGCGATCGCAAATTGAGCATAGTATCCGTCAGCCCGGCGGACTAATCGGACTCGTTTAATTTGCTTGATATCGTAGTAGTTGAGGTCCCAGGTTCCCTTTAATTTCAGAGTTCCGATACCTTTTTTGTCAGAAAAGGTAATAGCTTTTCTGGTTTCCGAAAGTTTCCATCCGCTAGTTTTATATTCAACTGAGCGAGCATTTTTCTTGAACTTAGGAAATCCCTTTTTCCCCTTAACTTTTTTCTGACAGTTATCGTAGAAGCGAGAAATAGCCAACCAAGCGCGTTCAGGCGCTGATTGTCTAGCCATCGAGTTCAATTCATTAGCCCAAGGAAACTCAGCCGCTAAGACAGCACAATATTTATTAAGGTCATATTTTCCCACCCTCTTATTGTCCATCCAATAGCGCAAACATTTGTTTTGGATGAACTGAGATGTGCGAATAGCCTCGTCTATAGCTTGGTACTGAGATGGTTTGGCTTTTATTTTGAACTTGTATACAATCATTGCCCAACTTAACAAGGTTATGCTATTATGGCATATAAATGAAAAGATAGCAATAGTAGGTAAGCGAATTTATTCGCCTTTGCCGCTACATCCGCCCTTTAAATAGAGTCGGCCAAAGCGGCTATCGAGTATTTCCAGATCATGCAACTTTTCACATTCCCACGACAAACGGCGCGAGGATTCTCAGTTCTTTCTCAGTCCATGCAAGAGGTGCTTATGACGGGCCAGGACTTACGACAACTTCTGTTAAACAAGTGGGGAGTCTCCTATGATATCCAACTGCGGCGGACGCGGGGCAAAATTTTTGTCCAAGTTATGTGGAAGTACCTAGAACAGGCTTCTTTTCATTTGGGTGAGGCTGAGTATCTCGATCACCTCAATGCGATCGCTGATTATCTCACCAGTTTGGGAGGATCACAACAGGTTACCAATTATATCCTGAACACTCGCGATCGCCCCCGGCTAGGAAAAGCCGTCAGTATTCCCATTGACTTGGGGGGTAGGGCTTCCGAATGGATGGTCTAATCAGAGTCCTCCGTTACCAGGGGAATAGTAATCGTGAACCTAGCCCCTGAGTCGATTTGGGAGGTACAGGTTAACTTACCTCGGTGTTTTTCTTCGATAATATGGCGAGAGATAGCTAACCCAATACCTGTACCCTTACCAATAGATTTAGTCGTAAATAGATAATCAAAAATTTTCTCTTGCACTTGTGCAGTCATACCAATTCCATTATCTTCAATCCTAATCACTGCTGATGTGCCATCTTCTCCCAGTTCAGTGGTAATTTTGATCGAGTGGGGGTCTTTCTCTAAGTCCTCATAGCTGGAACCCTCACTAGCATACTCGATCGCATCAATACCATTAGTGATCAAATTCATGAATACCTGATTCATCTGGCTGGGGTAGCATCTAATCGGCGGAAGGTACCCATATTCTTTAATCACCATGATCGCAGGTCGATCGCGATTCGCTTTTAATCGATGCTGTAAAATCAGCAAAGTGCTTTCAATACCTTGATGCAGGTCGAACAATACCGCATTATTATCATCGGAGCGTGAGAAAGTCCTCAGACTTTGGCTGATATTGCGGATGCGTTCTGTCCCCACTCGCATAGAAGCAATCAGTTGCGGTAGATCCTCCATCAGATATTCAAGATCAATGTCCTCGGCGTGATGATCAAGATCCGGCGGTGCTTCCGGGAACATCTGTTGGTACATTTGCAAGTGTTTCAGCAAGTCGAACACATAAATACTCGCATGGCTCAAATTCGCTTCAATAAAACCAATCGGATTATTGATTTCATGGGCCACCCCAGCCACCAGTTGACCCAAGGTAGACATTTTTTCACTCTGAACCAGTTGTAGTTGAAATTTTCGCAGGTTATCTAGGGCCTGGGTTAGTTCGTGGGTGCGTTCCGCTACTCTCTGTTCTAGTTGGAAGTTGCGATCGGCTAGTTGTTGGGTTAGGTAACGGATCTTTAAATGTACATTAACACGGGCCAGCACTTCTTCTGGCTGAAACGGTTTCGTAATATAGTCTACTGCTCCTAGGGATAAGCCTTTCACCTTATCGGCCGTATCGTCTAGGGCTGTCATCAGAATTACTGGGATATTACAGGTTGAAGGGTTCTGTTTCAGACGGCGACAGGTTTCAAAGCCGTCCATCTTAGGCATGACGATATCCAGCAGAATTAGATCCGGTTGGATCGCTTCCGCTTGGGCGATCGCTTCAATGCCATTGGTGGCGATCGCTATTTGACAACCCACATTGGCGATCGTATCGGCAATCAAACTCAGATTTGATCGGTTATCCTCGACAATTAAAATTGTGTCATCGGTCGAATCAGTCATGGGATCGGGGGGTGTGAAGGTAGTTGGCCAGATTGCTTAATTACCTGATGGCGATAAATAATGAATTGCATCTACTTACTCAATTGTAGCTCAAAGCTGGGGTTTCCTTTCGGGTTCCTTGAGGCGATCGCTACTCTACCCATCATAAATCAGCCTCAAATAAATGAGACAACAACCTCTACTGTGTGGTAATATAGTAAGCACACCTTTCCTATAACTTATTCAACTCACCTACTTAAATCATGACAACATCTTCCGTCAAAGCATCACAATTCCAGCTTGAATCCAATTCTGGGGAGTGCGGAGTCTCCAAACTTCCACCCGAGGCATTGACTCTTATGGCTGACTTTTTTAAAGTTCTTTCCGAAGTCAGTCGCCTCCAGATTGTTTGCTGCTTAAAAACTGGTGCCAAAAATGTTACTCAAATTATTGAAGCCACTGGTTTAGGACAAGCTAACGTTTCCAAACACTTAAAAATGCTTGCTCAAGCTGGGATTGTCACTCGCCGGCAACAGGGGGTTAATGTTTATTATGAAATTGCTAATCCTTTCCTATTTGAGTTGTGTGAGTTAGTCTGTGATTCCCTATCGGTTCAGATAAATCAGCAAAACAAACAGTTTGAAAAGCTCCGAGTTCTTCAAGAAGCATTCTAGCTTCCTAATTAATCACCCGACACAGCCCCTAATTCCCTAGGTCAGTGTCGGGATTTACTAATATTGACAAGTTAGCCTAAGATTTTTGTCCCGCTAACATATCCGCCTCAAAAGGTTTCCCTTTTAACATCCGATTCCAATACAGCCAAGGCAAAACATAGCGCTTCACTAACCACATACTATAACGTTCTTCCGTCGGGTCGAATGGAAAACTAGATTTCGGAACACCATCATAATCAAACTCTGCCATAATTGTCCGCCCATAACCTGTTACCAACGGACAGCAAGCATACCCGCCATATTTTCCCCCTAGTTGTTTAGCAGCCATCACCGCTAACAAATTCTCCACTAATGCGGGTGCTTGTCGCCGAATAGCAGCCGCTGTTTTAGAATTGGGAAGAGACGAAGCATCCCCTAAGCTAAAAACATTCGGATAAACATTATGTTGCAGCGTGTATTTGTCTACATCTACCCAACCTTTCGTGGGTCCCTCTTTCACCGCTAAAGGACTGTTTTTAATAAAATCAGGGGCACTCATTGGCGGCGTGACATGAATCATATCATATTTAATCCTGATTTCCTCTACTCCCGCCTCCGTGGTTTTTTCAAAAACTGCTTCCTGGCTTGAGGGAATAATCGCTTTCAGATTATGCTTATATTTGACATCAATATTTCGGCGCGCGGCAATCTTTTCTAAAGATTCACAGTAGCCTGTTATCCCAAAAATTTTGGCTCCCGGAGTTCCATAAATCACATTCGACCGATTCCTAACTCCATTTTTGATGAAAGTATCATCCGCCAAATACATGATTTTTTGAGGCGCTCCCGCACACTTAATAGGAGTCGCAGGAAAAGTGAAAATCGCGTTCCCTCCTTGAAAATTCTTGATCACTTCCCAGGTGTACTCGGCATAATCTTTAGAATAGTTGCTAGTTACCCCATTTTTGCCGATCGCATCTGTTAGTCCTTCTACTTTATCCCAGTCAATTTGAATCCCTGGACAAACTATCAGATAATCATATTTGATGGCTCGTCCATCTTGCAGAATCACTAGATTTTGCTCTGGTTCAAAGGTTTTTGCTGCTGCTTTCAACCAGGTAGCACCCGTAGGAATACAGTCTTTTTCCTCCCGGATAGTATCTTCAAGACGATAAGCACCACCACCCACTAAAGTCCAAGCTGGTTGATAGTAATGTTTATCTGAGGGTTCAATAATAGCGATATCTAGGCTACTATCCTGTTGTAAAATTTGGGCAGCCACAGTTATGCCAGCCGCTCCCCCACCCACAACCACAATGGTATGATGGAGAGAATCTGTGATGGTTTTGGATGTGGGACTTTCCGAATTTGTCATAAGGTATTTTTACTCCCGTGACTTTAACTTTAATAATTTTAGGCTTTATTGTCAACCAGATCACACCAATCATCAAAATTGTTAACAATTGATCAACACCAATTATTAACCTGAATTTTGATGATAGTATGCTAGTCCCATAACAACAACGATTGCATCATTATTGAACTAGCTATAACCAAAATGGTAGCTGCTAGAGTATTTATACATATCATTCAACCCAGTTGCGCCACCATTCTAATCATTCGTTCAACTGAAAACTGATCTATACATAGCCATTGACATATTCTACCATAAATGCTATAATCGCGTCAACCTTGAGCCATATATTTACCTCCATATTGATGGATTTTTAATATTTTTATTAATCAGATAAATCTCGGCTAAAGTCCCATAAACTAAATCATCAAATCAATCCTATGGTTGCCCACGATCTCATCGAAACCATCAAACAAGATTATCAAAACTTTCCCGATAATCAAACCTATAGTATTTATGCAGAAAACGTTTATTTTAAAGACCCTGTTAATGAATTTTCGGGATGCGATCGCTATCAAAAAATGATCAACTTCATGGCCACCTGGTTTCAGGATATCCAATTAGACTTACATGATATTTCGGAATCTGGGGACACCATCGAGACCCAATGGACTCTCAGTTGGACCGTATCTGTACTGCCCTGGGCTCCGCGACTATCCATCCCCGGTTACAGCCACCTACACATCAACCCAGAAGGCTTAATTGACCGCCACATAGACTACTGGAACTGTTCCCGCCTCGCCGTAGTCAAACAGCTTTTTCAACAAAACAGCCCTAAACGTTAGAATAATGTAAACATATTTTAAGCGGGACTCAAAACTATATGCGCGTGATTTTAATGACCGGAAAAGGAGGCGTTGGTAAAACCTCCGTGGCGGCGGCCACAGGCTTACGGTGCGCCGAACTAGGCTATAAAACCCTGGTATTAAGTACAGACCCAGCCCACTCCCTAGCAGATAGTTTTGATGAACCCCTCGGCCATGAACCCCGCCAGGTGAAACCCAACCTATGGGGCGCAGAACTAGACGCACTGATGGAATTAGAGGGAAACTGGGGGGCTGTCAAACGCTATATCACTCAAGTTCTGCAAGCGCGGGGACTTGATGGCGTTCAAGCCGAGGAATTGGCTATCCTTCCCGGAATGGACGAAATTTTCGGCTTGGTGCGAATGAAGCGGCACTATGACGAGGGGGAATTTGAGGTTCTCATCATTGACTCAGCGCCCACAGGGACTGCTCTGCGCCTATTAAGTTTGCCGGAGGTAGGTGGGTGGTATATGAGAAAATTTTATAAACCGTTACAAGGGATGTCGGCCGCTCTGCGTCCTTTAGTGGAACCCATCTTTAAACCTATTGCTGGTTTTTCCCTCCCGGACAAAGAAGTAATGGATGCACCCTATGAATTTTACGAGCAAATCGAAGCCTTAGAAAAGGTATTAACTGATAATCAGAAAACCTCAGTGCGTCTGGTAACTAACCCAGAAAAAATGGTAATTAAAGAATCCTTGCGCGCCCATGCTTATCTGAGTTTGTACAATGTAGCCACGGATTTAGTGATTGCGAATCGGATTATCCCCGACTCAGTAACCGATCCATTTTTCCAACGCTGGAAGGAGAACCAACAGCAATATCGCCAGGAAATACATGATAATTTCCGCCCTCTTCCTGTCAAAGAAGTAGAACTATTTACTAAGGAAATGTGCGGTTTTGAAGCCTTAGAGCAACTCAAGGATATTTTGTATAAAGATGAAGACCCGACTCTGGTTTATTATCAGGAAAATACTATGCGGGTTATCCAAGATAAAGAATACTATAGTTTGGAGTTATATTTACCGGGAATTCCCAAGGAACAGATACAGTTAAACAAGACGGGTGATGAGTTAAATATCCGTATTGGGAACCACCGCCGCAATTTAGTTTTACCCCAAGCGTTAGCGGCTTTGCAGCCTTCCGGGGCGAAAATGGAGGAAGATTATTTGAAAATTCGATTTGCTGACGTGGCGAAGATTTCCTAAAACTTCTCAATTCCGGGTTCAGTGATTAAGGTAGCTGAATCCGGTTTGTGAGTGTAGTTGAGTATTGGACTTTATTTCGTCCGGCAGCTTTAGCACGATATAGGGCTTGGTCAGCATTTTTAATCAAATATAGCAATACGCAAATACATTAGTACAGCTTTTGAACGCTGCATCTACACATTCTCTCACCGCTTCAAAGTCTTTAAGTTTTGGTCTCATCCATGTCTTTAAGGGAGACCACCAATTTTCAATTTTATTCAAATCTGGTGAATAAGCTGGCAAGTACCAGATTTCGCATCCCACTTCTTCTACCATTTCTTTTATGCTTTCACCGTGATGAAAACTCCCATTGTCAAGAATAATAATATCTCCCTCTTCTAGCTGAGGGAGCAAACATCGGTCCTCTAGCCCTGGGTTTGTCGTCTGCTTCTAATCTTTTGACCTCTCTTTCTATTAC
>NZ_JARPLC010000131.1:8159-12351 GCF_032350395.1 Limnospira sp. PMC 289.06 | reverse complement strand
TGTTTTGTCGCCATGCTCTTGGGCAAAAGCCTTGAATTTGTGCCAGTCGGTAATTTTGTGGTTATTGCCAGGTGGGCGATTAGGTTTAGGGAGGAAGTCTCCGGTCTGTGCTTTTCTTTGCAGCCAGAGATTGATAGTGTTCCGGCTGAGATGGAAAAATTGACTGGCTTTGGTTTTGGACATACCGTATAGTTCAATTGCATTGATAACTTTTTGTCTAAGGTCGTAACTGTAGGGGGCTGGCATTTTGGGTCTTCTGTAGATATCCTTGCCATTATACGTCCTCACTGTTCTGTCTTGTGCTATACCATAGATGTGGCTAGACAGTTAAATGTTAGGAGAATGCTGCTGGCTATCAACAAAGCCCATAGTAAACTTAATTTAGACGCACTCAAACAAAAGGTAGAACAAACATACGGCGAAACTGTGGCGGGTGTGTTTCCTTTGTCGGAAGATTTACTACAACTGGCTAGTGAAGGGGTGTTTTGTGTGAAATATCCTGAACATCCAGTCAGTAAAGAATTTGCTAAAGTTGCCAATCAAATTATGGAGGGATGAAAATTATGTCTGATTTAGGGGATCTACAATCTCTGACGAGTTCTCTTGCAGCAATGGTCTCGCCATTTCGTAACTATTTAAATGATTTATACGAAAAATATCAGCCACTGAATGAGGGCAAAGTAGCTGATTATATTCCTGAGTTAGCATTGGCAAAACCGGAATGGTTCGGGATTTGCGTAGTGACTAAAGATGAGCAGATTTTTGAGGTGGGAAATTGTGATCAGTTGTTCACAATTCAATCTATTTCTAAACCGTTTGTATTTGGTTTGGCGTTGGCAGATTATGGCCGGGAATATGTCAATAGTAAGGTGAGTGTGGAACCGACTGGGGAAGCCTTTAACGCTATTGTGTTGGATGAGGTGACAAACCGCCCCTATAATCCTATGGTAAATGCTGGAGCGATCGCCACCGCAGATTTAATCAAAGGTCAAAACAGCACCGAACGCCTGAAAAGATTGCTAGAAATGTTCAAAGGCTACACGGGACGAGATCATGATATTAACGTCCCTGTTTTTCTCTCCGAGAAAGCCACGGGAAACCGAAATCGGGCTATGGCTTATTTGATGCTGAACTTTGGTATGGTCAGCGACAAAATTGATGAAACCTTAGACCTGTACTTTCAGCAATGTTCAATTCTGGTCAATGCTAAAGATTTAGCAATGATTTCAGCGACCCTGTCTAATGGGGGTATTAATCCAATCACTAAGCAACGGGCTGTTGATGAACATTATGTGCAGGATATCATTAGTGTGATGCTAACCTGTGGGATGTATGACGCATCAGGAGAATGGGCTTATCGGGTGGGAATACCTGCAAAAAGTGGCGTAGGCGGCGGTATTTTAGCGGTGGTACCAGGAAAGTTGGGAATTGGTATATTTTCGCCGCCTTTGGATGCTAAAGGTAATAGCATTCGAGGTGTGAAGGTGTGTGAAGACCTATCACGGGATTTTGGTTTACATCTGTTTAATGTAGCTAAAAGCGATCGCAATTTAGAAGAGTGGATTGCGGGAGGTGATGATCTACATGACTTTTAAACAGTCTCGACTATTCATAGTTCCAGATATTAGGTAGGCTAACACCCAGGTTAACCTAACTTTATGTCGGACATTTCTGCCACCTAAAACTATTTCGTCAACATCTTAATATCCCTGGCTGCCGTTAAGTCGGGGGTGTGACACTGTAGGGGTAAAAATTTTTACCCCTATGCCAACTGTCTGATTTAAACTTGCTATGAACCTCGATAAAAACTCACCTGTTCGTCGATTTCGTCTCAGAACAACCCTACTGATTCCGTTTCTTTTGCAAATTGTGGCAGGGGTTGGTTTAGTAGGATGGATTGGTTATCGCAGTGGACAACAAGCTGTGAATAATGTAGCTACCCAATTACGGAGTGAACTGACCAATCGAATTACAGAAAAGTTATCGTCTTATACGGAGATTCCCAAAACTATTAATCGTTTGAATGCTAATGATTTTTCCCATGGTGATCTGAATGTGAGTAACACTTTTGGGGAACACAAATTATGGCAGCATATGCAGATTTATCCTAGCTTGAGTTATGTCTATTGTGGTGACGAAGATGGTAGTTTTTTTGGGGTAGGTAGACTCGACCAAGAAGACCGTTCTAATGTAATTATGGTGTATAGCAATTTCTGGACTGACTTTATGCGCCAGGATTTTGCTTTTGATGAACAAGGAAATCGGACTGAGCAAATTGGCACTCTTGAACAACCTTATGATCCACGCCAAAGACCTTGGTATAAAGCAGCACAGGCGGAAAGTAAGGCTGTGTGGAGTGAGATTTATCTTTCTTTTTCTACCCTATTACCTACCATAACAGCAAGTCTCCCGGTTTATAGTCTGACGGATGGTTCTCTGATTGGGGTTTGTGGAACTGACTTTTTTTTACCCCAAGAGGTGAGTGGGTTTTTGCGAAATTTGGAGATTGGTAAAACTGGAACGGCTTTTATTATGGAGCGTTCTGGTAAATTGGTGGCTACTTCTACGGGAGAACCTACATTTAAGGTTGTTGGAAATGATCGTGAACGATTAATGGCGATCGCCAGTGAAAATGGTGCAGTCCGGGCTACGGCTAATTATCTGAGCGATCGCTTTAATGACCTCGGTAATATTCAAACTGTCAAAAAATTCGATTTTCAGTGGTCAGGGGAACGACAATATGTTCAAGTTGTGCCATTTCAAGATGGCAATTTGGATTGGTTGGTAGTTTTAACGATTCCGGAGTCGGATTTTATGAGCGAAATTAATGCGAGTCGTCAAAAGTCTATCGGGTTAAGTTTGGCGGCGTTAATAATGGCGATCGCTGTGGGAATTTTGACCTCTCGCTGGGTCACTCGACCGATTTTGCGCGTTTCCCATGCGGCTGATGAATTAGCGCAAGGTGAACTAGATCAACAGGTAAAACCTAGCCCAATTATTGAAATCGACGGCTTGGCGAGGTCTTTTAATAGTATGGCACAACAACTGAAACAATCATTTTATGCCCTCCGCCAAAGTGAAGCGACTAATCGGGCTATTGTTAATACTATTCCAGATTTAATGATTCGGGCTAAGGGGGATGGTAGTTATCTTGATGTGGTGGGTAGCGATCGTTTGGAGCCAGCAGATAGTAGTGGCGAAGAATTGTTAACCGGTCAGCCATTTCCGAAGGGAATCAGCGTGCAGGAATATTTACCGGATAATTACGAACAATTAATGCACTATATTCAACAAGCATTAATAACTGGGAAGTTACAAGTTTATGAGCATCAAATTATCCGGGATAATAAGTCTGTAGATGAAGAGGTGCGAATTATGGTTTTGGCAGAAGATGAAGTTTTAATTATGGTGCGAGATATCACCGACCGTAAACAGGCAGAAGAAGCCTTGCGTATTGCTGAGGAAAACTACCGCAGCATTTTTGAAAATGCTTTGGAAGGGATTTTTCAATCGTCCCCTAAAGGCAAATTTATTAATGCTAATCCGGCTTTAGCCAGAATTTATGGCTATGATTCTCCTGAAGAACTGATGGCAAGTATTACGAACATTAGTGAGCAGCTTTATGTAGACCCAGAAAAAAGAACGGAATTCAGATATTTGTTGTCTCAACAAAATTCCGTCAAAAATTTTGAATATCGTTGTTATTGCAAGGATCGTAGTATTATCTGGATTCAAATTGATGCCCGTGTCGTGAATGATAACAATGGCAATGTGTTGTATTACGAAGGAATTGTTCAAGATATTACTGAACGGAAGCGCAAGGAGGAGGAACTAAAACGACAATTGGAAGAGTTGCAAATTGAAATTGATCATAAAAAACGTCAGCAAGAAGTGGCTAATTTAACTGAGAGTAGTTATTTCCAGGAGGTACAGCAAGAAATATCTAACGTGAACCTTGATGATTTCTGGAGTTAAGAAAAACTGGATAATTGATAATGTAGGGGCGGGTTGTGCTGTGAATCCTCATTCCCAAGGGGAAGATAAATAAACCCGCCCTCACCCACGATTATCAATTGTCGATGTAGGGGCGGGTTGTGCTGTGAATGGTGATTCCCATGTCGATGTAGGGGCGGGTTGTGCTGTGAATCCTCATTCCCAAGGGGAAGATAAATAAACCCGCCCTCACCCACGA